>JAPLDN010000287.1 GCA_026391755.1 Bacteroidota bacterium | reverse complement strand
GAGATTATCATCACGACATCACGACCATCTCACGTTTCTCAAGGGTTTTCTCCCAGCAGAGTTTCTATAAATTTCGTGGTTTCTTCGCAAAAATCCTTGTAATGCTGTCCGGTTCCCGGACCTGAAAATCCTGTTTCAACTTTACGGATCACACCTTTCCTGTCAATAAACAAGGTAGTCGGATAGGCCATACGGCCATCCAGGTTAAACAGCACAGATTGCAGGGATTCGTGGCCTCTTGGCCCTGCATAAAGGAAAGTGTAGCCGGCACCGGTCTGGCTAATAAAGCGTTCCATCCTGGGTTTTGAAAGCTCCAGGGTCTTTTCTTCAAAACAAAGCGCGACCATCTCAAGGCCTTTTTCCCTGTAATTTGTGTACATATCCCTGAAAAAGATAGTTTCATCAAGGCAGTTGGGGCACCATGTCCCGATTGCCATCACCACAATAACCCTGTCTTTGAATTTTGGGTCGTCAAGCGAAACTTTATCCCCATTGATATCAGGTAAATTAAAGGTGAACAGGCGGGCATCCGGTTTTACTTTAACTATTTCATCCATCCTCGGAAGGGTGACGGTTTCATTCCTTTCTGCAGTCCAGATGCTCTTCCATCTTGGGCTCCCCATAAAACGGCCATTTTCCAGTTTGCCCTGGGGGGAGATATTGGCCGTGAGTATCAAGGTGTGAGCCCCGTCAATCCCAGAGATCATGAATTTGTTCCCTGAGACTTTCCCCTCCAGATAACGGTAGTCACCCCCGGAATTCAGGATTGTTCCTGTGATACGGTTGCTGTCCTGCACGAATTCACCAACCATGACCGAGGAATCAGGGGTGCCTGCATTTTCGGTGATCTTCCAACGTCCTGTAAGGTTTGCAGAAGCGGTTTTTTTGGCCCATGGAAAACGGTCTGTCACACCCGGTATAGCATAAAATGCATACCAGTTGCCGGCTTCCTTTCCTTTCGGATAATACCTGCCTATAAGGGAATCATGCCTGATGATTGCGATGATCTCGGAAGTAAAAACAGGAAATTTCATAAATACCGTATCACCCGAAAGTGCAAGTTCATTGATCATAATGACCTCCCCTGCATTTGAAACCTGCATGACCTTTTGTCCGTCGGGTGTCATGGCATAGATCATATTGAAGGGAAGGCCCATCTCGGGTTCCGCACTGTCGATCCGGATTACCCCCAGGTAAGGCCCTTGTTTCAGAACATTGTGCCGGATGCAGCCCCCCGAGAGTACTATGATAAGTGATAAAAGACAAATAATTTTTCTCATACGGTTTTCATATCTCCGGACAACTTTCCGCCTCTTTGGAACGGAATCCGGGTCCGGGGAATTACCCCGGGGTTCATACTATTGATCTATTCCCTAACAAAGTGAGGCATATCAAAAGGAATTTCCAGGGATAATTCAACCAGGCCCTTCAACTCGCCGTCGACAATCCAGGGCGTCTGGTAAATCATCTTTTTCTTCCCTTTTTTTTCTATTGTATACACATTTTTAATCTTCTCATCCATGATCCTGCCGATGATCTTTTTTGAGTTCTCGTTATGGCAATCCATCAGGTCGCGGCCCATCAGGGAAGGCTCGCCGGGTTTGACGAATGTACGCTCAGCCATTGAATTTGCATAGATCACTTTTCCGCCAAGGTCTGTAACTATAACCGATCCATCCAGTTTTTCAATCCATTCCATTTCGTAATCAATTAGATAAGCATTTGTCGTTTAGGTTGCCTGAGTGTTTCATTTGCAGGCGGTTTACCATTTCTCCCAATGAATTCGTTCAGGCTTAAATTTATCCTTGGGGAGATCCTCTCCTGTAGGGTAGCCAAGCGGGATTATGGAGAACGGGCTGATATGCGCAGGAAGGTCAAGAATCTTCCTGACATGAGCGCTCCGGTCTTCATAGGGGTATAAGGCGCTCCATACCGCACCCAATCCCATGGCATAAGCCTGAAGAAGGATATTCTGAGAGGCTGCAGCCGCATCCTGGTACCAGAGGTCGGTTGCCCCCGGCTGCAGTTCAATGGTTGAATCACCGCATACAACGATAGCAGCACCGGCTTTAAAAAGCATCTTGGTGTACGGAAGGCCTTCGGCCAGGGAATCCATAACGGAGCGTTCAGTAATGGCTAAAAAGACCCACGGCTGGCGGTTTCTTGCAGATGGCGCTGCCATGGCGGCTTTCATCAAAGTCATCAGCAAAGAGGGGTCAAGCATCTGAGCCGTAAAATTCCTTACGCTTCTGCGCTTGAGAATGGTTTCCAATACTATTTCGGAAGGACCTGACATACTGCAGAAAAATTACTCAAATATAGACAATACTCCGACACCATAACATCCTGAATATAATTTCACAGGGAGCTGTTCAAAAAAATGTCTGTCAAAGAGCACGATATTCCCTAAAAGGAGCGATATTCACAGGCTTATTTTTACGATATGGAAAACTCAAATTATAAAATACTGGCTGTGGATGATAATCCCAAGAACCTTAAGGTACTGGCTGCTTTACTTTCGCCCCAGAACTACCAGGTCGATTATGCGTTCAGTGGGCCGGAGGCAATAAACATACTTGAAGCTGAAAGTTACGACCTCATCCTTCTTGATATTATGATGCCCGGAATGGATGGTTATGAGACCTGTGTGAGGATTAAAAGCATGTCGGAACACAGCCTGGTTCCGGTGATCTTTCTGACTGCCAAGACCGATATGGCCAGTCTTAACAAGGCATTCACCAGCGGAGGTGTAGACTACATAACAAAGCCGTTCTCACCCGAAGAATTGCTTGCCAGGGTCAGAACACATCTTGAGCTTAAATCAAGCCGGCAACAGTTGCTCGAGGTCAATTCCTGGCTCGAACAAAAAGTTGAGGAACGAACCGAGGCCTTAAGATCGGCTCACGAGGAGCTGGAAAAGGCATACAGCAGCTTACAGTCCCTCGACAAAGCCAAGACTGATTTCCTGCACATGATCAACCATGAGCTCCGGACCCCTCTGAATGCGATCCTGGGCTTTTCAAATATCCTGCAGGATGAAGTGGAATCTCCGGAAGTAAAGGAGCATGTTGACTTTATCTTGCATTCTTCGATGAGGCTTGAGAAATTCCTTGCAGTGGTCCTGCAACTAACCGAATTAATTGCCAGGGAGAAGCCGTTACAGAAAAAACCCGCCTCACTGGGAAGAATACTGGAGTTTTGTCTCAACGATTATATATTACAAACAGGTAAAAAAGGCATCAATACCCATCTTGATCCCTTGCTTACAGATGCTATTGTTGAAGGTAACGAGAAGCTGATAAGAAACTGTTTCCAGGGGGTGGTAGAGAATGCAATAGAATATTCACCCGAAGGCGGTGAGATCAGAATCAGGCTGATCGCAGAGGATGGTTATAAGGGTTGCGAAATTACGGACCAGGGCCCGGGTTTCAGCGAACAGGCCATGAAGAACCTGTTTTCCCTTTTCGGGCTTGGGAGCGAACACATTGATCAAAATGTAGGCCTGGACCTTTGTCTTGCAAAAATGGCTATGGATGCTCATGGCGGCAAAGTCGAAGTGCTTAATAACCCTGCAGGCGGGGCTACAGTCAGGATGCTTTTCCCGGGATAAGGCGCTTCGCGCCGATAGCTGGATAGCTTGATAAGTCGCTTCGCGCCGATAGCTGGATATCCAGTTATCCAGTCATCCAGTTATCCAGCATCCCTCATCCTGCATCGGCGCGCAGCGTCTCATCTTGCATCCCGTATCATTTCTCCTGCTTTTTTACCACGTTTTCCCCAAAATAACGTACCTTTGCACACTTTTTTTAAAGCATGAAAACAAAATACGCTGAATACAGGAACCTCGACCTGACAAAAATCGGGAAAGACATACAGTCCTATTGGAAAGAACATAATACGTTTGAAAAAAGCCTGGAACTTACCAGGGGCAAGACCCCTTATATTTTTTATGAAGGGCCGCCTTCAGCAAACGGCATTCCCGGGATACACCATGTTATGGCCCGGACCATAAAGGATATCTTCTGCAGATATAAGACCATGAAAGGGTTCTATGTAAGCCGTAAAGCGGGTTGGGACACTCATGGGCTTCCAATTGAGATAGGTGTTGAGAAAAAGCTGGGGATCACCAAGGAAGACATCGGCAGGAAAATATCCATTGAAGATTACAATAAGGAATGCCGGAGTGAAGTGATGAAATACAAAGATCTTTGGGATGAACTTACGGTTCAGATGGGCTATTGGCTCAATCTCGATGATCCTTATATAACCTATGATAATAAATACATTGAATCGGTCTGGTTCCTTCTAAGTAAACTCTATGAAAAGGGCCTGCTTTACAAAGGGTACACCATACAGCCCTATTCGCCTGCTGCCGGAACCGGCCTGAGCACCCATGAACTTAATCAGCCAGGGGCCTATAAAACCGTCAAAGACAACACTATAGTTGCCCAGTTTAAGGTCATACAGGACGAAAAATCGGATTTCCTTTTCAGGGATCTTTTTGGTGATGTTTATTTCCTGGCATGGACTACCACACCCTGGACACTCCCGTCGAACACCGGCCTGGCAGTTGGGAAGGATATCACCTACCTGCTCATCCGCACATATAATCCTTATACTTTCAGGGAACAGACTGTTATCATGGCGAAGGACCTTCTTCACCAATACCTTCCCGAAAAAAATTCACAGATTGAACTGGACGAATACCATGAAGGCCAGAAGAATATCCCCTTCAGGATTGTTGCCGAATACAAGGGCATGGATTTCGAAAACCTGCGCTATGAACAGTTGCTTCCCTATGCTCAGCCTGAAGAGGGGGATCCATTCAGGGTTGTAATCGGGGATTTTGTTACTACTCAGGATGGTACCGGCATTGTCCATATAGCACCAAGTTTCGGGGCGGACGACTTCAGGGTCGGAAGACAGTATGGACTGGGATCTCTTACCCTGGTTGACAAACAGGGAAGGTTCACTGAACAGATGGGAGAGTTTGCCGGCCGCTATGTCAAAGTCGAATATGATGATGACTGTTCTAACAAGGATTGCCCACCTGTCGACATCGATATCATTGTCAAACTCAAACATGAGAACAAGGCATTCAAATCGGAGAAATACGAACATTCATACCCGCATTGCTGGCGTACCGACAAGCCTGTTCTTTACTATCCGCTTGATTCATGGTTTATCCGCACTACTGCATACAAGGACAGGATGATCAGCCTCAACAATACCATTAACTGGAAGCCTGAATCAACAGGTACAGGAAGGTTCGGGAACTGGCTGGAAAACCTTGTCGACTGGAACCTCAGCCGTTCAAGGTTCTGGGGAACCCCGCTTCCTATCTGGAGAACTGAAGACGGTAAGACGGAGATCTGCATTGGCTCGGTAATGCAACTCAAAAAGGAAATTGAAAAATCAATGAATGCCGGAATTATGAAGACCAACCCGCTGGCTTCATATCAGGAAGACAATCTTGCCGACTCAAATTATCAGACCTTCGACCTCCATCGCCCCTTTGTGGATGATATTATCCTGGTCAGCGATGACGGGCGGCCCATGAGCCGGGAGACCGATCTTATCGACGTATGGTTTGACTCCGGGGCAATGCCGTATGCACAATATCATTATCCTTTCGATACAAGCCGCAGCCTGGAAAGCTTTTTCCCGGCCGATTTTATTGCCGAAGGTGTCGACCAGACCCGTGGCTGGTTTTTTACCCTGCACGCAATCGCCGTGATGCTGTTTGATTCGGTTTCGTATAAGACATGCGTCTCCAATGGCCTGGTGCTTGATAAGTCCGGTAACAAAATGTCGAAACGCCTGGGGAATGCTGTGGATCCTTTTGAGACACTCAATAAATTCGGGCCTGATGCTACGCGTTGGTACCTGATCACAAACTCCCAGCCATGGGATAACCTGAAGTTTGACATTGAAGGTATTACCGAAACACAGCGGAAATTCTTCGGGACCCTTTATAATACCTATACGTTTTTTGCCCTTTATGCCAATATTGACGGATTCTGTTATTCCGACGACGAGATCCCTCCGGATGAACGACCTGAAATAGACCGGTGGATACTGTCGGAATTAAATTCACTGATCCGTTTTGTGGATGAAAGTTATACCGAATATGAACCTACAAAAGCCGGCCGTGCAATCACCGATTTTGTTGATGAACACCTGAGTAACTGGTATGTGCGCTTATGCCGCCGCCGCTTCTGGAAAGGCAATTATTCTTCCGATAAAATCAGCGCATACCAAACACTATACACATGTCTTGAAACCCTGTCACGGCTCATGGCTCCTATTGCGCCCTTCTTCGCCGAACAGCTGTTTACCGATTTGAATACCGTAACCGGCAGAGAAAAGACCGATTCTGTTCATCTTACCGATTTTCCTGCCGCCAGCCCGTCAATGATCGATAATGATCTTGAAGAAAGGATGGAGATGGCGCAGAAAATCTCCTCCCTGGCACTCTCGATAAGGAAAAGAACTAATATCAGGGTTCGACAGCCGCTGAACCGTATCCTTGTCCCTGTATTAAATGAAAAACTTAAAGAACAGATTGAATCGGTAAAAAACCTGATCCTTTCAGAAGTAAATGTGAAAAGGATAGAATATATAAGCGATACGGAGGGTATCTTATCCAAAAAGATCAAACCCGATTTCAAAAAACTCGGGCCGAAATGTGGGAAGGACATGAAGATGATAGCCGAGGACATGAAAGGATGGACCCAGTCGGAGATAGCTGTTTTTGAGAGGGAAAAGACATGCACCAGGGTATATTCCAACGGTAATTCATACACTTTCGAACTGGGCGATATCGAGATCCAGAGTGACGATCTCCCCGGATATAATACAGCGGCAATGGGATCCCTTGTTGTTGCGCTGGATACAAATATTACCCCTGAATTGAAAAATGAAGGCATTGCAAGGGAGTTGGTCAACAGGATCCAAAACCTCCGAAAGGATAAAAAATTCGAAGTAACGGATAAAATCAGGGTGAAAATACAGGCACATCCTGAAATGGATGAGGCCGTGAATCAGAATAATTCTTATATTTGCAGCGAAATTCTGGCCCAGTCATTTACTGTTACTGAAAATTTAGAAGGTAATGACATTGATGAGATTGAGCTGACAGAAACAATTAAAACTAAAATTTCCATCCAAAAGGTGGATTGATTTGCAGACGGCAGGGAGCTAGGTTTCTGTCGTTGTTTGTTTTAGAATATTAACGTGACGAGCTATGAAAAAAGCAACAGCACCGGAGAAAACAAAAAATAGGTATACCGACGAGGAACTGGAAGAGTTCAAACAAATTATTCTACAGAAGCTTGAAAAGGCCCATAATGATCTCCAACTTCTTACCGATGCCTACACAACGGGAAATGAACATGATACCAACGATACTTCGCCTACCTTCAAGGTTCTTGAAGAAGGGTATCAGGTTTTTTCAAAGGAAGAGAACAGCAAATTTGCAGCACGCCAGGAAAAATTTATCAAATCCCTTGAGAATGCTCTTATCCGCATAGAAAACAAGACCTATGGTATATGCAGGGTCACAGGAAAGTTAATTCCCAAGGACCGTTTACGCTCCGTTCCCCATGCAACCCTCAGCATTGAAGCCAAACGTGTACAAACCGCACCTTCTTTTGTGCAGAAGCAGACCACCGATCTGTTGGATCACGAAGAATGAAAAAAGCCGTCTGGATAGTACTTCTGATCCTCCTTGCGGATCAGATTCTAAAAATCTGGATTAAATCAACATTTTTTCTCGGGGAAAGCCATCCTGTAATCGGACATTGGTTTTATCTTCATTTTACTGAAAATGAAGGAATGGCCTTTGGAATGAAACTGGGGGGGCAATGGGGGAAGCTCATCCTGAGTATATTCCGCATTATTGCAATTACAGGTATATTCTGGTGGCTCAGATCTGCCACAAACAAAGGAGCCGGGACCCTGATGATCGTTTGTATTTCACTGATACTTGCAGGAGCTATCGGCAACATTATCGACTCTGCTTTTTATGGGCTCATTTTCAATGAAAGTTCATTTATGCAACTGGCCACTTTATTCCCAAAAGGCGGAGGGTATGCTTCCTTCCTGCATGGGAAAGTGGTTGACATGTTTTATTTTCCGATCATTGAAACCAGGGTATCGCCGTTTTTGATCTTGTGGTAAACAGCATTGTTATTATAATCATTGGGATAAAAGACCTTTTTGGTGATAGGGAAACTTCTGGTTATAAGTTTCTGGTTGTCAAAATCGATTACCCTTAAAGCATCCATTGGCACATCTTTATACCTTAGTTCGAAATGACAGTGAGGGCCGCGGCTTCTGCCACTGGACCCGCCGAGGGATATGGGATCCCCGGCTTTCACAACCTGATTTACCCGCACAAGGAGTTTTGAATTATGGGCGTAATAGGATTCAAGACCGTTATAATGCCTGATGATGACCAGGTTCCCGAAACCTCCGCGGTTGTATTTAGCATAGCGAACCACGCCATTAAAGGCAGCTCTTACGGTATCACCTTTGTTGAGTTTGATATCAAGGCCTTTATGCGTATAGGTAAAGCCCCGGAAAAGATGGCCGTAAACCGGCATGTGAAACGGATGAACGGTATCGACCAGAACAAGAAGAGTATCCTTTATAGAGTCCCTTTGCATTTTATATGCAAATATCTGGTCATTAATCCATTGGGAGCTGAATATTCCGGTAGAATCCTCTTCAATACTCATCATTACCGGTTCGTTCTCAAGATATTCCCAGGTAAAATTCTTAAACAGCAGGACTGTCCCGTTTTTCATTTCGACAGTATCGACAATGGCATCTACATTCCGCTGTGCGAATGACATAATAGGAATAAAAATAAGGGCAAGCAACCATTTCTTGCTCATGCGCATTGTATAAAATTTGTTAGGGTCAGGTAATTGAGAAACGTCAAAAATACTGATTTATTCTTTCTGCTCTTGCTCATTTCCTCAAATTAGCGTAGGTTTGTATAAATTTTCCATAGGTATATGCAAGCAAAAGTATCAAGTAAAGAACTGATTAAGGGGAAGATATTACAGATCATCGGCCCTGTTATCGACGTGGCTTTTAATGAAGGTGTTGCTCTTCCGAATATCTATGATGCTCTTGAAGTAACGAATGAAAACGGAGATGTGATCGTTCTTGAATGCCAGTATGACATAGGCGAGAATACGATAAGGACTATTGCCATGGACTCCACCGACGGTCTTCGCAGGGGTATGGAGGTAGTTGAAAGAGGAGGTCCTATTTCAATGCCTGCAACTGAAGATATAAGGGGAAGGTTATTTAATGTTATCGGGAATCCTATCGACGGCCTGGGTGACGTTTCCAGGGCTAATACTTACCCTATTCACCGTGACCCGCCGGCTTTTGACCAGCTTACAACGACTAAAGAGGTGCTTTATACAGGGATCAAGGTCATTGACCTTATCGAACCTTATTCAAAAGGAGGGAAGATCGGTTTGTTTGGTGGTGCAGGTGTTGGTAAAACTGTAATCATCATGGAGCTCATCAACAATATCGCGAAGAAATATTCAGGGATGTCGGTGTTTGGCGGAGTAGGTGAGCGTACACGTGAAGGGAACGACCTTCTCCGTGAAATGATTGAATCGGGGGTTATACGTTATGGTAAGGAATTCCTGGAAGCAATGGAAAAAGGCGGATGGGACCTGTCAAAAGTAGACCGCAAAGAACTTGCAGAATCCCAGGCTACACTGGTTTTTGGCCAGATGAATGAACCTCCCGGGGCACGTGCACGTGTTGCTTTATCGGGGCTGACTGTAGCCGAGTATTTCCGTGACGGGGACGAAAAGTCAGGGGGGCGGGATATCCTGTTTTTCATTGACAATATTTTCCGTTTTACCCAGGCCGGTTCTGAAGTCTCGGCATTGCTCGGACGTATGCCTTCGGCAGTAGGCTATCAGCCTACATTAGCAACAGAAATGGGGATCATGCAGGAGAGGATCACCTCAACCAAGAGGGGTTCCATCACCTCTGTCCAGGCTGTTTATGTGCCTGCCGATGACCTTACCGACCCGGCGCCTGCAACAACTTTTGCCCACCTTGACGCAACTACGGTCTTAAGCCGTAAGATTGCTGAATTAGGAATTTACCCGGCCGTTGACCCCCTTGATTCCACTTCGAGGATACTGTCATTGGATGTGGTTGGTGAAGAGCATTATAACACGGCCCAAAGGGTTAAAAGGATACTTCAGAGGTATAAGGAACTGCAGGATATCATTGCCATTCTTGGAATGGATGAACTTTCCGATGAGGACAAGCTGGTAGTTGCCCGTGCCAGGCGCGTTCAGAGGTTCCTGTCACAACCTTTCCATGTCGCCACCCAGTTCACAGGTATTCCGGGAGCATTCGTCAATATTGAAGATACGATCAAAGGCTTCAATATGATCATGGATGGCATGGTGGATGAATATCCCGAATCGGCATTTAACCTTGTTGGAACAATAGAAGAAGCCATCGAGAAAGGGAAAAGACTGATGGCCGAGAGTAAATAGGGAAAACCATGAAAGTAGATATCATAACTCCCGACGCCACCTTGTTTACCGGCGACCAGGTTGAACTGGTGCAATTGCCCGGTATTGACGGTTCCTTTGAAATCCTGAAAGACCATGCTCCCCTGATTTCAATCCTGAAAAAAGGCAGGATTAAGCTTCAGAACAAAAACGAAAAGGAGCAGTAT
This sequence comes from Bacteroidota bacterium, assembly GCA_026391755.1. Taxonomy (GTDB): domain Bacteria; phylum Bacteroidota; class Bacteroidia; order Bacteroidales; family FEN-979; genus CAIRDP01. Next base: position 2,554 of record JAPLDN010000287.1, on the reverse strand, counting down.
TTCGAAATCAAGGGAGGGGTTATTGAAGTGCTCTACAATAAGGTTCTGATTCTTGCGGAATAATACCGGACCAGCCATATGAAACATTCGCGAGCCATATTGATACCGGCGTTCCTGCTGATTATTTTCGGCGGCTGTTATAAAAATGAACCTGTCCCGGTGGCCGCATTCACATTTAAAGGGACCAACGGTTTTAAAATACCCTGCAAAGTTACATTCATTAATAATTCCGAGAATTCGTTTGCCTGGGTGTGGAACTTTGGGGATGACTCCACTTCATGGGCGAAAGAACCTGTAAAGATCTATACCCGTCCTGGGAAATATATTGTAACTCTGAGGGCTTATACTGAAAGCCAGAAAGAATGGGCATCTTCGGCCCAAAATGTGGTTATTTCAGATACGGTAAATTAAAAAAAGGCTGCCCTGTTTGAGCAGCCTTCCATTTTTAATTCCTGCCGGAATCCATTCCCTGGAGTGATGATTCTAATAGAACCTCAGCCTGGAATCTGTGATTTTAGAAATTTTCTGAAGGGCAGGATAGATGGAGCTGGCAGCACGCTGCTCAAAAAGTGATCTCTGCAATTGCATTTCAGAAGAAAAGTCGTCTTTCTTAGGGGCATCGTTTATTCCGTCAATGATTGCGGCATAAGAGCCTGAACGTCCATTTAGCGGGCCCAGAAGTTTTGCAAAGGGAGAAGAAAAGAGGATACCAACAATGTCGGCATCACGTGCAATCGAGGCGCGGTTCAATCCATTAAAGCTGATAACGGCAGTATCAACTTTGGACTTCATTTGAGCTGCAATGGCATACAGGTCTTTTGTTCCTTCCATGACCTTTGTAAGCTTATCAGCTTCCATATTCACTTTCTTGTAGCCTTTGACCGATGCTTCTATCCTGGTTTTTACATTATCCAGGGGAATAGCTCCTTTAGGGGTTGATGATTTAAGTATCGCAACCAGGTATTTGCCCTGGAGGTCAAACACGGGAGAGATATCTCCAACCTTGGTATTCTCAGAGAAGGCCCAGCGAACGACTTCTCTTCCATTTGGCAGGCCCATCAACGTGTTGTCGGTTTCTTTCAAATTAGGAGCCTCGCGTTTCGAAAGGCCCTGTTTGGATGATGCCTTGTCAAAAGCATCAGAAGTCCGGTACTGGCCTGCAAAAGCACTTGCCTTGGTATAAGTGTCCTGAAATGTCTGGTTGCTGGGCTCTATATTCCTGGCTACAACTGCAACCCTCATCTTCTTCACGGGTTTTGATTTATCGTCAAGTCTGAAAATGGCATAACCAATCCTTGTTTCGAGAACCTTGATTTCTTTGGGTTTCATTTTCAATCCGGCATCATAGAATAATGCATAACCTGCATTTCCATCAACAATGGCTTTAAGTTCGCCTCCGTCATCCTTGGCAGATCCGAAATCAGAAACAGTTCTTGCGAAGCTGGAGAGCATTTCGGGTTTCTTCTTCAGAATTTCCATAAGGCTGTCGGTCTTGGCCTTAGCCTGTTCCCTGGTCCGTTTGATCGCTTCATTGCCAGGGGTTGAGAAGGCAATCAGGCATTGCATGCCTTTCATGGTATCGGGACGATCCTGGACATCCATGAGTTTTGCCATCAGCCATACATTATTTTGTTCAAATGGTTCAACGAGCGTGCCCACTTTGGAATTGTAAAGGAGTGAGTCAAGACGGCCTGCAAGAACTCCCTTTTTCACAAAGCCAGTATCATATTTTTTATCCGAATTGGCATTCATGAAAGTGATGGGGTCTGGTGAAGCCAGGAAATCTTTATATAGCGCAACCACATCTTCGGATGTCTTTTTCCTGTCGGTCTGGCTGGGGAGCACGTCAAATGCAACAAAGTCAATATCGCGGTAAGCTTCTTCCTGGTAAAAGAACTGTATGTTTTTATTATAAAATGCCTGGTAATCGGCGTCGGTTATTTTCACGGTGCTGTCGGGGATCTCATTGGGATTCGGAGCGACGAACCTGAGCTTCATGCTGCGGTTTTTATTGACATAATCCTGCTTTATGAAAGCTTTTGGGAGGTAAAAGGATTTTGATACCAGGTTGGTGAATTTCGATTCCTGGCGGTCGTCCTTAATGGCTTTTTCAAAAGCCAGCCATTGTTTCCTGGCTTTTGGTTCCATCTGGTCGAGTTGTTTCAGGTAGTTCAAAACAATAGCCGGATCGTAAATCCCTGTTTTAGGATCTTTAAAATACTGGAGAATATATCTGTGCGGTTGTTTCCCCTGGACCTGGTCAAAAAGTTCTTCAGGCGACACAACAAGACCGATCTCATCGTATTCCTTGCCCATGATAACTTCTTTGATCAGGTTATCATAAACTCCCTGACGGATCTGAAAAGCTTCCAGGTCGGTAATCTTTTCATTACCCCGGTTTTCTTTTTGCATATCCAGGGATTCTTCAACTTTGGCGGAAAAATCGGTATAAGGGATCTCTTCACCGTTAACCACGGCTATATCGTTTGTCCCTTTTGCCCTTCTCTTTCCGAAATCACCAATTACAAAAGCAGCAATAGCCACACCTACAATG
>JAPLDN010000336.1 GCA_026391755.1 Bacteroidota bacterium | reverse complement strand
TACGGTATCCGGTAACAGGAAGCTTTTCGTGGAGCACTTTGACGGGCATAAACTCAATATCCCTGATTGTGAACATGGCATCATCAATGTGATGTATAGTCAGTTGCGGGGCTCCGAAGTACCTGGCTTCAGAGAAAATATATGGAAATTCAGTCTGAATGGCTTCCATGACCTGCCGGGTGCCATAGATATCAATCTTTTTATTCAATACGTAATTAAAAGCCCTGATATCGTCGAGACCTGCAATATGATCCCGGTGCTCATGGGTAAAAACGACTGCATCAAGATTATTTACATTTTCCCTCAGCATCTGCAGGCGGAAATCCGGTCCGCAGTCAATCACAAAAGTGCAGCCATTAACTTCTATCATGACCGAGGTCCGCAGCCTTTTATCGTGCGGGTCCGCCGACTGGCATACGGGGCAATCACAGGTGATGACCGGGACTCCTATTGAAGTACCTGTGCCCAGGAATGTTACTTTAATTTGTTGGTCGATGGCAGTTTTCATCAGAATATAAGTTCGTCGACCTGGGATTTGTCGATCATCAGTTGTTTCCTAAGGTCTTCAATTGAGGACATTTTTTTCTCCTCCCTGAGGCGTTTGTGAAAAAACAGGGAAAGGACTTTATTATTGAGCTGTTCATTACTATCGGTGAGATGAACCTCTACCAGGGTGTCTATAGGCGATTCATGATTTTTCTTTACGAAACACATGCCCTTCTGGGTCGTTGTGCCACCATTAACCGATACGGCATACACCCCGTTAGGAGGGACCAGTTTGCAGTCTTCTTCCACCTGTAGAGTATAACTTGGAAATCCGATCTCGGCCAGCATGATGTTGCTGGGCCGGGCAGGTCCCATGATAATATAAAGGTGATCGAGATAGGCATTGGCTTTTTGCATGTTCCCGTCAAGAAGTGCTTTGCGGATCTTGGTCGAACTCACAGATTCGTTTTGGATGTCCTGTTCGGGAATTTCCTCCACTTCAAACCCGTTTTCGGAACCCAGTTTGCGCAGTGCATCGTAATCCCCTTCGCGATTATGCCCGAAATGATGGTTAAAACCGATAATGATCTTCCTTGCGTGGAGTTTGTTCAAAAGGATGCTCCGTACAAACTCCACGGAAGTGATTTTCGAGAATTCAACTGTAAAATCAACAATGATAAGGTTGTCGAGGCCTGCTTTTTCAAGGAGATAGATCTTCTCACGCTGTGAATTGATAAGATAGAGGTCCTTCCCGGCTGTTTCAGGGTAAAGTACCTTCCTTGGATGGGGATGAAAAGTGATCAGCACGGTTTCTCCGGCAATTTCATCAGCATGGTTCCTTAAATGCTGCAAAATAACTTTATGCCCAATATGTACCCCGTCGAAGGAACCGGTGGTCACAACTGCATTCCGGATTTCCCCGACTTCGTCAAAATTTTTAAAAATCCTCACGTTTGGTTTTACTTAAATCGTTCGTCGTTTTTCTTTGCGAAGAACGCGACCTTTTCAAGGGATGTTATCATATCGTATTCTTCGAGGTAAACATAGGCGGGCACATTGAGGGGCTTTGGAGTATAATTCAATATTCCTTTTATCCCCGACAGCACAAGAGATTCGGCAATCTCAGGGGCCTGTTCCGAAGGCACGGTAATAATCCCAATGGAAATATTGTTCTGTTTGATAATCTCCGGCAACTGGTTGATATGGTAGCATGGAACACCATCAAAAACCCTGTTAATTTTTTCCGGATTGATGTCAAAAGCCGCAATCATGCTGAGTTTGGACCGCTTTCCCTTAAAATAGCTGATAAACGCTTTGCCCAGGTTGCCTAAGCCGACTACCGCGACCCGCTGCCCGCGTTCTGAATCAATTATCTTGCCGATAAGTTCGATCAGTTCCTTGATATCATAGCCTTTTCTCAGGTTCCCTGAATAACCGATCAACATAAGGTCGCGCCTCACCTGGACCGGTGTTATATGCAGCATCTGGGCGATTTCATGAGAAAAAACATGGGTCTTCTCTTTTGATAATATCATCAAAAGAGCACGACGATACTGGCTAAGACGTTCGACGGTTTTGTGGGGTAGATTTTTTATGAACATGGTTTTTCAATTGGAAGTTTGACTTTGAATTTACTACCTGTATCCGGCTGGCTGGTAACCTCAATCGTCCCCTTGTAAGTGTCGATCAGTTTTTTAACAATGGCGAGTCCTAGCCCGCTGCCGGTTATGTTTCTGGATTTTTCGCTTCTAATTCTTACAAAATCGACGAAAATCTTAGTAAGGTCTTCGGGGTTGATCCCAATGCCTGTATCTTCCACAAGGACTTCAACGCAGTTTCCGTCACCGCGAATGGTACAGTCAACTGTGCCGCCTTCCTTGTTATATTTAATAGCATTGCTAATCAGGTTGTTGAATATGATCTCCATTTCTTCATTGTCGGCCATGATTTTTACGACATCATCCCCATGAAGGTTAAGTTTGATATCCTTTTGGATAGAATAAGGTCGCATAGTATCAATTGCAGTATGTGCAATATCAACGAGGTTAATTTCCCTGATGTCCCTGGTCCCTTTTCCTGACGTGACTTTTGTAAGATCGAGCAAATCAAGAATCAGGGTCCTCATCCCCTTTATTCTCTCCAGCATGCGGTCAACCATGTAATCGTAACTCTCCAGCTGAGGACCTGCCTGCCTTTCCCTGATCATTTGCAAATATCCTTCAATGGAATTGAGAGGCGCCTTCAACTCATGGGAAAGGACCGACAGAAACTGAAACCTGATCTGCTTGCCGGTCTCCTGAAGTTTATTAGTCATTTTCTTCAGGAAGACCCTTTTTGTAATGTTTTCGATTGAAGACTTCAGCTCCTGGGGAGTAAATGGTTTGGGGATAAAATCATAGGCTCCGTCACTTGTAGCTTTCACCGCTAGTTCAAGCGATGCGTACGAAGTGATCATCACAACAATGATGTTCATTTGTTTTTTGCGGATGTATTCCAGCACTTCAACACCCTGGATCCCGGGCAGCTTATTATCAAGAAGCAAAATGTCGGGTTTGTCTGTTTCGATGAGTTCAATACCAGCTTCACCGGTTGAAGCTTCCTGAACCTCAAAATCGAAGGCTTCTTCCATGAAGGGGTAATCCACCCTGAAATTTCGCAAAATACGGCTTATGCCGCTCCTGATACCAGGTTCATCATCAATTACAAGAATCTTTAGAGTCGACATGTTAATAAAATCACATCAAAAATAAGTGAAAAAAATTGTATTTCAACATCAGCTGTTCATTTTGATCAACAGATTATCTATTTCCTCTTTAAGCTTTTCCTTTCTTATCCCTTTTTCAAGGAAAAGATCGGCTTTGATCCATTTCCTGTTGTTCTCATCATTGATGTCAAAAGAGATGCCGGTTTCAGCTGCGACCCCGGTTGCAATGATGATAGGGACTTCCGGGTACCTTTTCTTCATTTTATAACACAGGATAAAGCCGCTGTCCTCGTTCTCCATCATCAGGTCAAGAATGGCAAGATCAGGCTTTGTTTTCACTATCAGTTCTTCCGCTTCTTTCTGGCTTTCGGCAAGAAGGGTCTGAAATCCGAAGGATTCAACCCTTGCTTTCAGCTGGTAAAGGTAATCCTGGTCATCGTCAACGATCAGGATAGTTTTTTTTGTGGTCATTGTGTTTTTATTTATTAGCGAGTGAAATCAAACTCTTGGCAATGTTATTGTAAACGTAGTTCCTGTTGATCCTGTCGAGGGATCATCATTCGACTCCACATTAATCTTTCCTTTATGCATTTTCACAATTCCGTATATCAGGGCAAGACCAAGTCCTGTTCCCTTGCCCATTTCCTTGGTGGTGAAGAAAGGGGTGAAAATTTTATCCATATGTTTTTTTGAAATCCCTATACCTGTATCTGCAATTATAAACCGTATTTCGTCGTTATCACCTTCAACCCCCACAGTTAGTTTCCCACCCTTTGGCATGGCCTCAACAGCGTTCTTCTCAAGGTTGGTCAGAACCTGCATCATCTGGTCAATATCCAGCCTGGCTTGAGGGTTCATGATGTTGTTTTCAAAAACTACTTCAATATCAGGAGGTTTGATAATTGAGTCGATACTATGCCTGGTGAATTTGATTACGTCCGTTTCACTCAGGGTCACCTGGTTCTTACGGGCAAAGTTCAGGAGACCACTTACGATCTTTTTGCAACGTTCGGCCTGTTCCGCAATTAGTTTCAGGTCTTCCCTGGCCGGATCATTTTCGGGAGATTCATCAATAAGAATATTTGAATACATGGTAATTACT
>JAPLDN010000426.1:13811-18432 GCA_026391755.1 Bacteroidota bacterium | reverse complement strand
TGTCGGATGCAGGATCTTTAAGTATGACATCAAGGCACGTTGCCACCAATAGACCTATGAAACCCCACATGATGGACCAATGCACGAACCAGGGCTGTGTAAACCATGGTTTTCCTCTCCAATGGGAATCTTCTTCGGCATCGCAGTCCTTGTATCGGTCCATGGTACCGGCTTCACTGAGTACCATCCATACTGCCTTGAAAAAGCCGATTGCTGATTTTGCACCTTTTTTCCTGTTGCGGTTGAAACGTATGCTCATTGAAAGAACACCCCATACCATGGAAAGACCTGTGAAGCTGAAGATCACAAGACCCATGTTGTGAATTACTGCATATGGGATATACGCAAATATCCAGCGTGATACTTCAAATTCAGGTTTAAGAGTGAACAGGAAGAACCCAAGAAAAACTGCAATCAACATTGTAACCGCAACAAATGCGGGCGGACTCTTAAACATCAGTTTTGTGAGACCCGTAGGTTCATATTCCGATATTGCATACCGGCTCACGGCTGCAAGGTACTGGCCCGGACCAGCTTGTCGCGGACAGGTTTCGGTACAGTCTCCGCAGGAATAGCAAAGCCAGGGTTCAACGCTGCTGAGTATCTCTTTTTTGAGTCCCAGTACTCCCAACCTTACCGTCAGGCGTGGGAAACTTACATTTTTCTCACTATGGCTGCAAACTGCCGAGCAATTTCCGCAGTTAAAACAGACATCGAAATCCTTTGCACCGTATTTTTTCAGTTCATTTGCAAAATGTGGATCTATCTTGGTCATTTCGCCTGGTTTTTAAGTTTGTAGAGGAAGTATTCATCATTATCGTCAATACCGGCCGACTCAACAATATAATATTTGTTCATAGTCATCAAATGCCAGGTTACAAGTTCAGAAGGCTGTTGAATGCCTGCAGCAATCTGGGGAATGGTTTTTGGTTCTTCCGATAGGTTTTCCATGATTGATTTCCATATCTGTGGAAAGTCTTTCATTCCTCCTGCATCTCCCTCCTGTCCTGATTTCCCTTTCTCAACATTCAGATCTACTGCTTGCGAAAATCCGTCTATCATCCCTTCAATTTCAGCATTGGTATACTGGGCAATGTCAATGGCGTCGGCAGGGCATATTGGGGCACAGATCCCGCAGCCCTTACAAACAGGATCGTTCACCGACGCCACGACTTTGCCGTTAGTTTCTATCTGGAAAATTGCATCGTATTCGCATACTTCCTGGCATTTTCCGCACCAGGTGCAGGCTTCCGCATCAATACGGGCAACAATAGGTTCCAGCTCAAGCGTGTCTTTACGTATGATGGCATTGATCTTTGCCGAAGCTGCCATTGCCGACTGCACCGATTCGGTTATATTTTTAGGTCCCTGGCAACTTCCGCCAAGGAATACCCCGTTGATCACCGTTTCGACAGGTCTCAGCTTCGGATGTATCTCGTTGAAGAATTTGTCACTCCCGATGGGTATCTTAAGTTTGTTTGCGATATCCTGACTGTCTTTACGGGGCACCATGCCGGTGACCAGTACAACCAGGTCGGCATCAAGCTCAAGCTCCCTTTTCTTTGTAAGGGAGTCCTTGACTTTTACATTAACAATATTTTTTCCCTGTACTATTGCAGGGGGGTCTTTTTCCTGGTACATCAAAAAAGTATCTCCAAGCCGTGATGACTTTTCGTACAGGATCTCATTTTTTCCATAGGTACGGATGTCGCGGTACAAATGGAATGCTTTTATTCCCTTGAACTTTTCATGAACCGTAATGGAGGAATGAATAGCAGCAGTACAGCAACTCCTTGAACAGTATTTATTCTCTCCCTTGGTCTGCCTCATTCCCACACAATAGATATATGCAATTGTCTTAACTGCTTTTCCCTGGTATGAAAGGCTGCCGTTCGAGGAATCGACCAGCTTGTCAAATTCTTTCATGGTGAAAACCCGGCCGCCTTCGGTGAAACCATATTCTCCCTCTTTGGGAATATAGGATTCATAGCCTGTGGTTACCAGTATGGCTCCTGCGGGGAAGCTCATGACTTCGCCGTGGGTACCGTTCACCCGCACATCCACCTTGAAATTTCCAATGCTACCGGTGACTTTATCGACAGTGGCAGAGGTGAACAAGGTGATCTTCGATAATTTCCGGATCTCCCCAAGAAGCGTATCCACCAATTCCTGTCCTTTTTGATTTGTCGGGAAAACCGGGCCTTTGCCGGCCATTTGTCCACCTGCAATAGCTTCTTTCTCGACCAGGACCACCTGGTTGCCCATTCTTGCCAGGTCAATTGATGCCCGCATTCCGGCAACACCGGCACCTATTACAACCACCGATTTGGTAGCCTTAACTTCAATGTTTGTAAGCGCTTCTGAACTTGAAACCCTGCGGATACCCGCGCGTATCAGTCCGGCAGCTTTATAGGATGCCTGGGCTGGATGGTCTGAATGTGCCCATGAACATTGCTCACGAACGTTCACCTGTACGTAATTATACGGGTTCAGACCGGCGCGTTCAGCTACACCACGGAAGGTATGCAGGTGAAGCTTTGGCGAACAGGAAGCCACTACGATGCCATCGAGATGCTTTTCCTGTATATCTTTGATCATTTCCTTCTGGTTCGAATCGGCACAGGCAAACATCACATTCTTAGAAACTGCTACGTTTTCTTCCTGCCCGACTATATCGCGAAGCTGTTCCACATCCACGTAATCGGAAATATTACCCCCGCAATGGCAGATGTACACGCCTATTCTTTGTTTTTTCTTTTTCTCTTCCATTTTGCTATAGCATTTGTACATTGTTCATGGTACATTGTACATTTTTATTGTTGACTAAGATATGCTGCCACCTCACTCGCTGCAGCTCCGGCCGATAAAATCGAATCAGGAATATCCATTGGTGCAGCAGATGTACCGGCTACAAAAACTCCTTCCACGCTGGTCCGGCTTGGATTCAGCTGAAGGTCGATTTGTTTGATGAAATTATACTGATCAAGAGCAGGGCTGCCATCTTTAAATGACTTCAGTACTGCATTCTCGGGCATCATGCCTACCGAAAGCACTACCAGGTCGTGGGTCATATCCTTAACCTGTCCTGTTTCAACATCCTCTATCCTCAGAACCACATCTCCTTTTCCGTCTTCCTTGCCTTTGATTCTGGCTACTTTGGCTTTCACCAGGTTAACTCCCATTGATTTCGACTGCTGGTAAAATTCCTCGTAACCCTTGCCAAAGGCACGGATGTCCATATAATAGATGGTGATATCCGCCATCGGCAAAGCTCCCATAAGAAGCTGGGCCTGTTTGAGGGAATACATGCAACAGATCTGGGAGCAGATCGGGTTATTCGTTGCTGCAACCGAGCATGAACGGAAGTTTTCAAGGCTTGAATCCCTGGATCCTGTGCACAAAACATAGGCAATATTTCCCGGGGTTTTCCCGTCACCCGGCCTGAGTACATTGTTGTAGGGGCGGGTAGGGGCGATGAGCCTGTCCATCTGCATGGAATCAATTACATTCGGAAGCTGGTTGAACGAGTACTGGGGTTTATTTGCAGCATTGAACAAATTGAAGCCCGAGGCAATGATCACGGAGCTTGCATAGGCCCTTACGATTTCTTTTTTCTCGGAGAAATCAATGGCATAAGCCGGACAAGCTGAAACGCATTGATGACATTCGCGGCAGTTGCTGCAATCGAGGCAGCGGTCGGCACTCCTGTGAACTTCTTCTTCTGTAAAGGTGAATTCCACTTCTTTAAAGTCTCTGATACGTTCTGCAACCGGCCTGACTTTCTCATCAAGCGCAGGTTTCAGCTTAATATCGGTCCTTGATAAGACTTTCTTTTTATCTACTGCAGGAAGTTTATCTCCGAATTCGAAATCAGTCAATTCAAGTCCCTGCAGGTATTTGTCCATGTAAAAGGCTGCACGTTTTCCCTGTCCCGCTGCTTCAATGATAGTACTTGAACCACTTACAGAGTCCCCACCTGCGAAAATCCAGGGTATTTCGGTTTGGAGTGTAGTTTCGTGCGTCTTAATCCTTCCGTCTTTCTCCAATGCAAGTTCTTTGCTAAAGGGAGAAGTTGTTGGGGATAAGCCAATGGCCTCAATTACGAAATCCACATCCTCTGTATATTCTGAACCTTGTACTTCGCTTGGTTTTCTGCGGCCACTTGCATCCGGTTCACCCAGGGCCATCTTTATAATGACAACCCGGGTGATCCTGCCATCTGCGCCAGCAAATTTTACAGGGTTCCGGAGTAATTCAAAATGTATTCCTTCTTCTTCCGCTTCGTGAATTTCATCTTTCCATGCAGGCATTTCTTCCCGGCTGCGGCGGTAAATGATGGAAACTTTCGATGCTCCCAATCTCAAAGCAGTCCGGGCCGAATCCATGGCGGTGTTTCCGCCACCTATAACCATGACTTTTTTGCCTGTGAGATCGGTCTTTAAGCCAATTTTTGATTCCCTCAGGAAATCAAGGCAGGAAACAACCCCTTTAAGATCGGAACCGGGGATGTTCATCTTGCTGGTTTTATGCGTCCCAACAGCAACGAAAACCGTATCATAACCCTGTTCTTTGATCTTGTGCAGGCTTCCTACCGGGTGATTGCATTCGATCTCAACACCCA
>JAPLDN010000426.1:0-13800 GCA_026391755.1 Bacteroidota bacterium | reverse complement strand
GTCTACAACGGCATTGGGAAGACGGTAAGCGGGAAGTGTAAGCTTTAACATTCCACCTGCTTCAGGGGCTGCTTCAAAAATCTTCACTTTATGGCCGGCCAACGCCAGGTGGTAGGCTGCGGTAAGGCCTGCAGGACCTGAACCTACTATGGCAACCTTCTTCCCGCTGTTCTTTTCGATGAGTCTTGCGGGCGCTTCGGGGTATTTAATATAATAGTCTTCCGCAAAGAATCTTTTTATTCTGCGAATGTCTACCGTGGCTTCCAGACTGGCTCGGGTGCATTCTCCCTGGCATGGTGAATAGCAGGCACGGCCAAGGCTTCCCGGGATGGGAATATCCTCCATATGCAGGTGCATGGCCTCTTCATACTGACCGTTGCGCACCAGCGAAATATACCCATAAGGCTTTACTCCGCCCGGGCATGCTGCTATGCACGGAGCCGATGTGTCCTGGCGTTCGATCACTGCTATCCTGGGGTTGGCGAGGCTAAAGGGAATGTAGGCAACTTTCCGTCCTGCAAGATGTGCGTTGTATTCATCAGATCTCACTTCAGGACAGGCCATTTCACATTCCTGGCAGCCAGTGCAGGCTTCGGGCTTCACATACCTGGGATTTTTATTGATCTCAAGATGAAATCCTTTTTCATTCCTTTTTATACTATCGATCTCTGAGTTCAATAATAAGGTTATGTTTGAGTGCCTGGCTGTTTCCGACATTTTCGGGGTAGTGATACAGGCGGCACAGTCCAGGGTCGGAAATACCTTGCTTAACTGTATCATCTTACCGCCAATAGATAAACCTTTCTCGACAAGCAATACTTTAAAGTCCATGTTTGCAAGTGATAATGCCGCTTCCTGCCCGGCAATACCTCCCCCGATGATCATTACATCGTACTTTTTTTCTTCTGTGTTCATCTGTTAATAATTTGATTTCAGTGGTCAGATGGAATGCCCAAAACTATCGTTCCAGTTTAAGATTAACTTGTTCCATTGGGCATTTCATGAAAGTTCAGCTAAGATTTTTGTGAAATTGGCCATATGGCTGGCAAAGGGTTCTGCACATACCGAACAAATGGCAGCCATCCTGATGCGTTTGGGGCTTATTCCCTTTTTAGTCATTTGCTTCTGACATTCTTCGATGATTTTATTGGTAAACTCAGGGCAGCGTGAACTGTAAGAGCATTCATGCCCATCGGCAGCGATGAATACACCGTCGAAGCCTTGCTCGAAAGCTCGCATGACCCAGCGGGGCTTGATACCCGATGAGCATGGGAGGCTTATTGTGTATACCGTTGGCGAATAATGGATCTTACGTAATCCTGCCTGGTCAATCCCGGGATCTGAGATTTTGTCGGTAGAGAATACCAGTATCCTGGGCGATTTTTTTGTTTCCATAATTTTAGTTTTTTATTCAGTCGTCTCAGTTCAGATTGAGCCATGGTTAAAGAGCCGGGTTAAAACCGGCCTGATAAACCAATCCCCGGAAGACCTTTCATAAGTCTTCACGTCAGCACGTAAAAGCATAATAAGTCAATCGGAAAGAACTTCCGGGTTGCTGGTTTAGGCCTTCTTCAGAAATATTCTCGAATAGCTGTCTTCTTCAAGGATCCCTAAAAATTCATGGGTCATTTTATTGCACCACTTGGGGATATCGTTCTTCGTACCTTCATCCGAAGAGTAGATTTCCATGATTTCTCCTGATTCAATCTCTCCGATGGCTTTCTTTGCAGCTAATAACGGGCCCGGACAAGCAGTCCCGCGTGCATCAACGATGGTGTTCGATTTGAGGTTTTTGAGTTCTTCTGTGCTCATTGTATTTTCTCCTTTTTTAATTTTCCGGGAAAATTCCGGGACGATCCTCCCGAAAATCCGGAGCAGGTAGCCCTGCAGTTTATAATTGATTATATGAATAATTGAATTTTACTTTCAGCTGCATCGGTAAGAAAGGTTGCTACCCCGCAAATGGTCATGTGCGGATAATTAATCATTTCTTCCTTTTTAAATCCCATCAGGTTCATCGACATTTCGCAAATATTGATCTCAATGCCAAGTTCACCTGCTGTCTTCATCATTTCTTCAATTGAAGCAACCTTGTGTTTCTTCATGATCCCTTTTATCATGGCGGTACCCATACCACCCATGTTCATGTTTGAAAGTTTCAGTTTGGCACTTCCTCTGGGGAGCATCATCCCGAACATTTTTTCGATGAAGTTTTTGCCTTTTCCTGTTTTTGCCGGGTCACGCAAGGCCGATATTGCCCAGAAAGTAAAGAAAAGTTTCACCTTCATGTCAAATGCGGCTGCTCCTGTCGCGATGATCATGGCAGCAAGGATCTTGTCCATGTCGCCTGAGAAGACTACCATGGAAAGCTGGTCTTTGGTGCCTTCTTTAAGATGATTTACCTGTGCTTTCAAATCAGCGATCTGTTTCTCGAGTTCTGTGCCCATAGAAATATTGTTAAATGTATAAATGTAGATAATTAGATGTGTGCAAAGATATAAGTCAGCCTAACATTAAAGCGCTTAAATATCATGGAATAAATCTCAGGGTTGTGTGATATATGTCACATTGACATTGTGAAAATGTTAACGGATGGATGCAATTTCTGCTATTGCACATAAAGCTGCATCAATATGTTCTTCAGTATTGAAGGGCCCTATGCTTAATCTTACAGTCCCGTGTATCTTATCGGTTCCCAGCACTTCATGTACCAGGGGCGCACATTGAAGACCGGTGCGGCAGGCAATATTGTAGTCCACGTCGAGCATGGTACCTACGTCACCCGAATCAAATCCTTTGATGTTGAGGCTTAAGACCGGGTTTTTTGAGACCGGACTACCGGCGCAGTATGTTATCACATTATCGAGGGCCTGCACTCCCTTCCTCAATTTGTCCCACAACATGATTTCCTTGTTGTGCAATTTTTCGATTCCCTCACTGAGTATCCATTTTACCCCTGCATTCAAACCTGCAACCCCTACTAGATTCAGGGTCCCGCATTCAAGATGATAAGGGTATTCATCCAGGTGGGCCCTTTGTGCGGAGCGAACCCCGGTACCTCCAAAGCGTGTAAGCTTCACCGGAACACCATCCATCACGTAAGAACCGCCTATGCCAGTTGGCCCCATGAGACATTTATGCCCGGTGAAGACAAACACGTCAATATTCATTTTTTTCATGTCGATTGGAACTGCCCCTGCACTCTGGCTGCCATCAACGACTAAGTAAATACCTGCTTCCTTACATATCCTTCCTATTTCTTCAACAGGTTGTATGGTCCCTATAACGTTTGAACAATGATTGACCACTACAAATTTTGTGTTACTGCGGAGGGCTTTTCGGATATCCTCAGGGTCAACGTATCCGTCTGAATCAAACGACACATAGGTAACTTCTATTCGTTTATCCTGTTCAAGATGGTATAATGGTCGCAGAACAGAATTATGTTCCAGTTTTGTGGTGATTACATGATCGCCCTGCCCGGCCAACCCCTGTATAATCATATTCAGGGAGTCGCTGGCATTGTAGCTGAAAGTAAGGCGGTTGTGGTCATCCCCGTTGAAGAGTTCAGTTAGCATTTTGCGTGTGGCCATGATCACTTCTTCAGTCTCAAGGGCTGCATCAAAACCGGAACGGCCTGGATTCACGCCATGTTCACGGTAGAAGTCACACATGAAATTATAAACCACCTCGGGTTTGGGAAAGGTTGTGGCAGAATTGTCGAGATAGATCAGTTTGCTCATAGAGTCATTATAAGATGATGGCATCGGCAACAAGCTCTGCCAGTGTTTTTATTTGTACGTTTAGTTTAAATGAAAAATTGATTTGGGTTAACTGATCCACACAGTTATGGCAGGGAGACACGACGACCTTAGCTCCGGTTTTCCTAATTTGTTCTGCTTTAACTTCAGCAGTCTTCATCCTGCGTTCATTGTATTCACTCATGGCAAGTTGTCTGCCCCCTCCGCCGCAACAATAGTTATCGATCCCATGGGGTGTCATTTCCCTGAAATCTTCTATAAATTCATTCAGAATATACCTTTGTTCCATACATATTCCTCCACTTCTTACCAGGTTGCATGGGTCATGCAGGGTAACTGCTTCTTTAAATTTTTCCTGATCCAGCTTTATCTTGCCGTCATGGAGGTAATCGGCTATAATCTCAACAGAGGTTTTTACTTTGAAAGGGAATGTCTTCTTTAAGTAATTAGGCGATTCCCATCGCAGTGCACGTGAACCATGGCCGCATTCTGCCAGCACCAGTGTGGAGCAGCGGAGTGCTTCCATCTCATCCCACATCCTCTTCGCAATTAATCGGGCTTCTTCATTATTCCCCGAGAAATAGGCGTAGTTCGTTATATCATACATATTGGATGAAAGTGTCCAGCTTTCACCGGCCGCATAAAAAATTTTTGCCATGGCCGAAATGGAAAGCGGGAAAAATTTGGGCTCTCTTGGATTTAGTGTGTAGAGCACATTCTTACCTTTCTCATCAACAGGGATAAGGGCTTCCTTTGTGTTTAATTCATCGGTTAATTCATCTTCCATCCATTTCAGGGTGTCCACGAATTCAGGGGTAGGGATTCCCATATTATTCCCTGTTTCAACAGCAGCTTTAACGGTCGACTGAAGCGAGGCAGGCACCATCCCCATCTCCGAGAGCATAGTCCTGCCTGTCTTCACAAGATATGCGATATCGACACCTATGGAACAATGCATGGTACACCTGCCGCACATGGTACATGCCCCAAACAACAGGTCAACCATTTCGTTTGCCGTATCTTCATTTAGATCTCTTGCGTTTACCAGTAAAGGCATGTATTTTCCTGCGAATGTATGGTACCTTCTGTAAACCGACGCGACAAGGTCGACTTTGCGGGCCGGTGTATAGCGGTCATCACCCATGGTTTTGTAATAAATACAACTTTCGGCGCATAATCCGCAGTGAACGCAGCTGTTCAGGTGGGTGAAGAGTTTTGCACCTCCTCCGTTTTCAAATACCTTAAGCCCCTTTTCAATCTCCCCACGGGTAAATTTCCCGTCCCTTGGGGCGGAACCAGGGTCCGGGGTTTGCACTGTGGAAAATACCAATTTATTGATAGCTTTTTCCATGGCTCAGGGTTTTTGGTTCTTTAATGGAGGCCAAACGCCCCTCCGGCCGTAGAAAAGCCCAAGTTGCCATCTTGCCGCGAAGAAGTACAACAGGTGTTTTAACTTTCCAAGAGGGATGTATAATAACAAGAGACCTGCTGCAAGAATTAGCCATGGAGTGAAAACAGTATTATAAACCAGTGTGAGTCCCGTCAGGATCTGAAAAACAGTAACAAGAATGTTTGATATATAATCATCAGGGTTTGAAAGTTCTCTAAGCCCTTTTTTTATTATTCTTTTGACCAGGATACTGATGCCGCAAAGAGCAGATACCAGCAGATATGAGGCAAGACCCCATAACAGGGCAGGAGGGAAGATCACATCCGCCCACAAAATAAAAATCAGAAAGACCGAAAGAAATGTTCCCAGGTGGTAGATAATTCCTGCTGTGTAGGTTGGAAGATGCAGGAAAGCAGATTCCTTTTTTACAGGACTCATGGCCCCCGTGAAGGAGTATTGAATTCCAGCCGGAATGCTTCCCGATGGAGTTGCATAATCAGGAGGGTTTCCTGCCTTTATAAGAAGTACCAGGTGAAAGCTAAGACTGGCCATACAAACCAGGAGGGCAATCACGAAAAACAATGTATACCAGGTCATGTTCCTTACGGTTTACACGCAACCATCGGGTTTAGGCAGTCCTGCCACACGGCAAGCGCCTCTGGCCGGTCCCAGGGGAAAGAGTTCGTAGATCTCTCTGAGTTTGAGCCCGGTCTCCTGGCATAAGACCCTGACCATGGGTGCCATGGCTTTTTCCTCCCATGTACGCCTAATCAGTTTGACCACAGCCCAATGCTTTTCATTCATTTCGGCTATGCCGTCGAAGCGGGCGAACAATGCAGCCACATCTTCATTCCACATTTCGGGTTTCGTCAGAAAACCGTCGCCATCGACTTCAAAAGCTTTTCCTTCAATTTCAAGTGTTGCCATAGGGTGTTTATTGCAGACTTAACCATTTGCTCACATCCGGGCTTCCGGGATTTGTCATGTTAAGCCTGAATTCGTTGGTGTGTTTGTTATAATTATAATCCCTGCTCCATTCCTTGTGATTCTTCGAAATCTGCCGCAAAGCATCAGCGATATAAACCACTTCCTGGTCTTTCATGGTTGGGTGAAGCGAAAGCCTTACCCATCCTGGTTTTGCTGAAAGATCACCGTTGGAAATGCTGTCGGTGATGTTTTTTGATTTTTCGTAGCTGACGTCAAGAAGGTAATGGCCGTAAGTACCGGCACATGCACATCCGCCCCTCACCTGTATGCCGAAGCGGTCGCTTAGTATCGAAACAACCAGGTTGTAATGGATACTATCAAGGTAGAACGAAATGACCCCCAGCCTGGAGCTGACGTTATCGGCGAGTATATGTAAACCGGGAACTGAAACCAGTTCTTTAAAAGCGATTGTTAACAGTTGCTCTTCCCTGCCACGGATGTTAGAAACTCCCATGCGGTTTTTCAGATCTATGCTAAGGGCGGCACGCATGGACTGCAGGAATCCGGGCGTTCCCCCGTCTTCCCGGATCTCGATATCGTCGATGAACTTGTATTCTCCCCAGCGATTGGTCCAGTCGACCGTTCCCCCTCCCGGCTGGTCGGGAACTCTGTTATTGTAGAGGTCCGAATTGAAGATTAAAACCCCGGATGATCCAGGTCCGCCAAGAAATTTATGAGGAGAGAAATACAAGGCATCGAGGTCCTGCATGGGATCACCCGGATGCATATTGATTTCATCATATGGAGCGGAAGCAGCATAATCCACAAATACTTTTCCCCCGTATTTATGCATCAGCGCAGCCATCTCATGGATGGGCGTCCTTACACCTGTCACATTTGAACAGGCCGTAAAGGAGCCGATCAGCCTTCTTTCTTTGCCGTATAATTTCAATGCATGCTCAAGTTCGTTAAGGTCGAACAGCAAATCTTTCCCTGGTTTTACCACCACCACATCCGCTAAGGTTTCATACCATGAAGTCTGATTGGAGTGATGTTCCATATGGGTGATAAAGACAACAGGCTTTTCCTTATCCTTAAGGCATTTGCCATCGGTAAGCATACCGCATTGCTTTAATCCCAGCATCCTCTGGAACTTGACTACCGCCCCGGTCATCCCGAACCCCGTAGTAATTATCACATCGTTTGGCCCGGCATTTACATGTTTCTTGATTTTTTGATGAGCCTGGTGATAAGCCAGGGTCATGAGCTTACCGTTCTCGCTGGTCTCGGTATGGGTGTTGCCGATGAAAGGACCTATTGTTTCGGTAAGTATTTTCTCGATGGGACGGTATAAACGGCCGCTGGCGATCCAGTCGGCATATAACATTGTCTGCCGTCCAAATGGCGTAGGATATGTTTGCCGGTGACCTATGGTCTGCCTGCGAAATGGTTTAAAATAGGATTCGAGGTTCATAAAACGATCATCTCGTCACGGACAACAACAGGTATCGGCCACTTTCCCGGCCTCATGTTCCAGGTAATTCATGATTACATTGGTAATGATCTTATCCCGGCTGGAGATGATTGAAATATGTCTTTTTTCAAGAATTGCTTTCGAAGCATCAGTGATATTACCTGCAAGAACTGCAGAGCAATCTTTTAACATGTCAAAAACATCCTCGTCTGCAGAACTTCTTCCCGGTTTGCTTCCTATCATCTCTTCCTTTACAACTTTTCCAAGCTCAATATTAAGGACAAGGAATCCCCTGGCGTCTTCAAAGGATGATGCCATCATCAATCCGTCATTGGTTGGAATAGCTGCTTTCATAGGTCTTTTCTTTTACTCAGACCCCGTAATTGATACAATTGGAAGGAGGTCTGAAATCATGTGGTCAAAATTACCAAGACCTTGTGCAGTTTGAGAATGAGGGGGCGTGATACTGGATACGAATAAAAATGCAACTGGCAATAATAAATAGTGATATGTGACAGGTGACTGTAAAATCAGAAACATACGAAGATGTGACGAAAATCACATTCCGTCAGTGAAAAAATACGCATCTTTGTGGGCAAAATACTATAAACCAAGTTGTAATCTGATGTTTCCCGATCCGCTTCCGTATAAAACACATTGCCGTGATTGCAAAGAAAAGTCCTGTGCTGCTGCTGTTCTGGCACCAGGAGAACTTGACGACGTAAATGAAAACAGCAGGGAGGCTGAGTTCAAAAAGGGAGATATCATCATCCATGAGGGCTCCCTGAATTCCAATATCATTTACTTAAAATCAGGCTTAGTAAAGGAATATGTAAGGACTTCCAATGACAAGGAACAAATCCTGCAGATAGTTAAGAAATACAGTTACCTGGGGTTGCCGTCACTGTTTGGTGACCGGGTGAACCATTATTCTTACGCCGCACTTGAGGATATCAAGGTCTGCTATATTGATATCGGCATGTTCAAACAGCTGATAAAAAATAACGGGGAGTTTGCCTATGAGATCCTCATTTCTGTTTCCCGTGACAGCCTGAACAATTTTCACAGGTTCATGAGCCAGTCTCAGAAGAAGACTTATGGGAAAGTAGCAGATGCGATGCTGTATTTTTCACGCATCATTTATGAGAATATTGAATTTGAAATTCCTTTTACGAGGCAGGAACTTGCCGACCTCATTGGTATTTCAAGGGAAAGTGCAACAAGAGTATTACTGAAATTAAAAGAAGACGGCATTCTCTCGGTGGAAGACCGTCATGTGAAAATTAAAGATCCGGAATTGCTTCAGCAGATCAGCAGGAACGGCTGATTATGTAAAGATGATCTGTGTTTGCAAGCCGCCGCACTTCTCATAGAAGTCGCCAACTGTAAGAACGTCCTTAACACCTTCCCATAAGTCTTCCTTTTTCAGCTTGAACATATCCATGGCCAGTTTGCAGGCGTAAATCTCACCTCCTCCGGCTTCGATAATCAGGCAGACTTTTTTCAGGGGAAATTCTTCTTTTGCCATTGTTTTGTTTGTTGTTTGTTGTTTGATGATTAAACGCAGGAAGCGGGTTTGGGAATCCCGGCAATTTTCGCAGCTTTTTTCATGGGAGCTCCCGGGAAAAGCTGGTAAAATCCTTTTATGTCGATGATGCCGCTGGTTCCCACCGACCTGATTGTAAGGCTTTCGCCTTTTGACTGGCGTTCACGGAGGTAATCAAGGAGGGTGTAATGCTTATCGGTAAGCTCGATACCTTCTTCCTTAGCGATTTCCTTAGCGATGTCTTTGGTCCATTGTGAACGGTCGGTCATGTACCCTTCATCGTTTACATCTACGCTGATTCCAGCAAAAACTTTCTGTGCCATGTTTCAATGATTTTAATTATTAATGTCATTTATTTTATGATAGCTGGATAAGCAGCTTCGCTGCGATAGCTTGATATCCAGCTATCCAGCTATCCAGTTTTCTAGGTTTTCATCGCCTGCACCAGCCTCAGCGTGTATGAAAGTGACTTACGCACTTCCGGGGAGTTCAGTTGTTTAAATAATCCAAAGATCGATTTGTTATCCAGTTTCTCATCGGGCTTTACACGGGCAAGGGCCAGAGTCATATTATTCAGGCCCTTCATAAGTTCAGGGTCTGAAAGATTGCGCACTATACCCGCAATATTTTCAAGGTTGCCCTGAAGCCTGATAAGATCTTCCTTGGTGAATACCTGTATCCATTTGTCGACGAAGTTACCAAGTTCCCTGATATAATCAAAGTACCCCTTGCTGTCAAGTTCATTCATTTTATTGACTGCATCAAGACCCACCTGGTGCATGATAGGTGTGACGTCCTTCATGAAATCTTTCGCACTTTCCATCAATTCAAACATATCATGAAAGCTGTCGAGGTTTTGAAGCACCTTGATCAGCAGGCATGACAAGCCGCAGTGATCCAGTTCCACCTGGGACTTTTCAAGCATGAGGGAGGTTTGTTTAACTACATCCTTTATGACAATGCCGGCATCTTCGACAAAATCATCGATCTCTTCCCTCTTCTGGTTTTGAACCGAAACGTATTCCAGGACCATGTCCATTTTCTGACGGAGCTCGGTAAGCTGCTCCTGTATTTCTTTTTCAGCCATATTCCGGTGAATTACATTTTTTTACCTGCCATTGTCATCTTGGAATCGATAGGCATTTCTTTCCCCTTTAACAGGATATGCCAGTATATCCATCGGAACATCAGCTTTCCATAATGGTTGGTACGGGATTCCTTAAGAAGTCCGAACGGGCCTATGCCCGGAAAGGGGAAGGAGCCGGGAAGAGGTTCTGTATCATAATTAAAATCGATGAGTGCACCCTTGCCGAAACCGGTTTCAATATAACAGTTTGAATGCCCGTCAAATTTATTGGTGAGAGGGCGGTTCTCGATTGCACAAGTGAGGTTCTCGGTGAGGACATCAGCCTGGAAATGTACCACGGAACCTGCTTTTGATGTCGGGAAATTGCCGGCATCACCAATCACAAATACGTTTGGGAATTCGACCTGCTGAAGGGTATATTTATCGGCTTTCACAAAGTCCATCTCATCGCCCAGGCCGCTTCGGCCAATAAGCGGGTCGCCCTTATGCACCGGGACTGTAATCAGGCAATCAAACGGGATTTCGCGTTCATCGTACGAAACGATGGCTTTCTTTTCATTGTCGACCCTTTCCATATAGAAATCGGGAACAATATTTATATTTTTCTGAACCAGAAGCTCACCTAAAACTTTCGAGGCCCTTGGTTTGGTAAAAGCGCCTGAAAGCGGTGTCACATAGGTTATATTGACATCATTCCTGAGTCCTCTTTCGACGAAAAACGCATCGGCAAACATCACAAATTCCAAAGGAGCAACAGGGCATTTGATAGGCATGTCGGCAATATTCAAAACAAGTTCCCTTCCTTTCCAGGTCTTGAAAAAATCGGCAAGCGCAGAAGCCCCTTCATAGGTGTAAAAATCAAAAATGTTCTTCCTCCACAGGGGGCCTGTCAAACCGGGAGTTTCTTCAGGGGCTGTGCGTGTTCCTGTGGCAATGATCAGGAAATCATAGCGGAGATTGGTCCCGTCCTTCAAATGGACCGAATTGGCCGGGGCATCGATACGCTCAATTTCCTGGAAGATCACATTGACCCCGAACGGGATAAAGTTCGTTTTTGGTTTAACCACATCGTTTTTCGTGTAATAACCAAAGGGCATGAATAAAAAACCCGGCTGGTAATAATGGGTTTTGTACTGGTCGACTATGGTGATGTCCCATTCGTCGCGCTCAAGAAGTTTACGCATTTTGTTGGCCATGATGGTACCGCCGGTACCAGCGCCAAGGATCAGTAGCTTTTTCATTTGAATAAGAAGATATAGGGGTTCTGTGCAAATATGGACAAAGGTATATATTTTTATATGGTGATACCAAAGCGATTTAGAGATATTTTATAAATTTATATTCAGACTGTTTCTAAATACTGTGAAACTATTCACAATGATGGAGTGAAAATACAAAAAAATAGCATCCTGAAAATGCAGAGAAACTGCATCCTGGATGCTATTGACAAACCGGATTTAACCGGTGATTATTTTTTCTCTTCCGGCTTGGTTTCCGGCTGCTCTTTTTTGGGTTCTGATTTCAGATCTTCTTCAATTCCGGCCATACCGTCTTTGAAACTTTTAACGCCTTTTCCTATGCCTTTCATAAGTTCGGGGATCTTTGAGCCTCCGAAAAGAAGCAGAACGATCAGGGCGATCAACATTATTTCCTGGGTGCCGAGGCCGAATATCAATAAAATACCTAAGGTCATAATTTCCTGAATTTGAATCACAAAATTAACAAAGAAATGCACAAATGCATATTTTATTTTTATAAAAACATGCAGGCATCTCCATAGCTCAGAAAGCGGTACCCCTCGGCTAGGGCATGGGAATAGACGGTTTTCCATCCATCCCCGGCGAACGCGGCTATGAGTAAAAGCAAGGTACTCCGGGGCATATGGAAGTTGGTGATCAGGCCGGTGAGAACCCTGAACTGATATCCCGGGACGATGATCAGGCTGGTACTTCCGTGGAATTCTTTCAGGCCGGCATCCTCCATAAATTTTATGAGGGCAGCTAGCGCTTCTGTTTTACCGGGGAGCCCTGAGTTTTCTGTTTGATAGGGATCCCACTGGTTTATCGTATTTATTTCTGTTTGCGGATGTGTGATTACCTTAACCCCCAGCCAGTACAGGCTTTCAAGGGTCCTTGCCGAGGTTGTGCCCACAGCGATGACATGGGAATTAAGCGGGTTACATAAGGACCTGAGGGTTGAAAGTCTGACCACGAATGATTCGTTGTGCATGATATGATCAAGCACGTTGGTTACACTTACAGGCCTGAAGGTTCCCAATCCTACATGCAGGGTAAGTTGTTCTGCAGCACAATTTCGTGTTCTCAGCCGCTCAAGGATGTCCTCCGAAAAGTGAAGCCCTGCAGTCGGGGCTGCAACGGATCCTTCATGTTTTGCATACACTGTCTGATACCTGAGAGTATCTTCGTCATCCGAATCCCTGTTAATGTATGGAGGAAGGGGGACCCTGCCGGCCATAAGCAGGACATCGGAAAAAGAAAGCGAAGCAGGAGCCCAGCTGAACTCAATCTCAAAACAACCGTCAGAGAGGCTTGATTTTCTTACGGCCTTAAGCCAGCCGTCTTTAACATCCAGGTTTATTACAAGATGCTCGTCTTTCCATTTTTTTGCATTCCCTACCAAACAACTCCAGCGGCATCCAGGTCCCTGTTGAAAAGCCAGCTGAAAATCCACTGTAGGGGATAGTGGCTCAAGGCAAAAGATCTCAATAAGTCCGCCTGTGGGTTTGGCAAACACTAACCTGGCCCTGACCACCTTGGTGTCGTTGAACACCATCAGGCTTCCTTCAGGGACCAGTTTGTCTATTTCCGAAAATTGCCCGTCTGTTATCAGGCCGTCCCGGTAAACCAGCAGGCGTGACGCATCCCGCCTTACGAGTGGCCTTTGGGCGATGCGATCCGCAGGCAGATCATAATTATATTGTGCAATATGTATACCCGGAGGAAGGGCCATAAGCGTGTTACATTGAGAGGGTGAAAATAAAAACATCCGGCCTCAGGCATGAAGCCTGCACCCGCCGGATGTTTCAAAGGTAAGACTAATTCTTTTCGGTGCTGAAGAACTTTGGTTTGTAAGTGATCATCAGGTAAACATATTGGGAGCCCCTGACCGAGCTTTTTAAACCGTTGAGAAGTTCCATGGTTGAAGTCGGGAAGAAATAGCAGTAAGCTGCGTTGAGCTCAACATTGGGGAGGGGCTTGTAAAGGAACATCATATCGAGTTCCGACCCCAGGTTCTTATTGACTTTTGTGCCGTCGGTCAGATACTCCTTACCAAAGCTGAAATACCGGTATGTTGCTTCAAGCGAAGTGACTTTGCTGAAATTCACGGTGCCGCGGGCATAGATCTGGTTCAGCCCGGGGTAGTTATACGTAGTCTGGAGCATGCTGTTGAACATGTCCATATACCCGTAAAGCTGGTGGTTGGTCCCGTACAATACATTGAAACTGTTCACTTTTTTTGCAACATCCGCTTTATTGGCCGGGTTGTTGTCGGTCCCGCTGAGTTGCTCGTAACCGATCATAAGTTTAAATGGTTTCACGATCTGGTAACCCACATTTGCGCCGAACATATAAGCGCTGACTTCGCGCCCGTCCT
>JAPLDN010000064.1 GCA_026391755.1 Bacteroidota bacterium | reverse complement strand
GTCTGGAGACAACCGAAGGCAAGACTGTATGTTCGGTAAAGTGCAGCAGGTCGGCAAGGCCTGTATTTCTCAGGCAACCGGGTTTCCCTGAGGAATTCTATATCAGGGTGGGCCCGGGAACAGTGGCACTCGCGGTAAGTGAAGCTCTGAAATACATCCAGGACCATTTCCAGGGCACAAATAACTAACAGGGTTTTACTGCCCGCTGAAAATATTGAACAAACTCTGGGGAACACCCTGGAAATTCAAATCACCAAGTCCGTGAGCATGGTAAGGTGCATAAGGATTAATGCTATACGGATTCCTGTTTTGGTTCATCTCAAACCCTGCCTGAATAAAGAAATGTTGCCCAAGTTTATACTGTAAATTGACATTAAACCCCTGGGATCCCTGCTGCGAAATGGGATTATAGGGAGAATAGCTGAGAGTCTTGCCTGCAACCGGGATCTCTTTATAAAATGCACCGCTGATTGTGAGACGGTCATTTACAAAGTATGTGCCGCTTGCAAAAACTGTAAGACTGGTATAATTGCCATTATATGGCTGAAAAAGATCGCCTGAATAAAACGGGCGGGCATTGAAGTAATTGGTGTTTGCAATGGCAAGACCCCCGCTGATCAAGAATTTCTTCCCAAGCGGGTAACTTATTGTTGGCACCACGTACTCAGTGAATCCTGAACCATAACCAGACGACGTGGAAAACTCCATTCCTGCCGTAACATGAAAGTCAGGTTTTTTTAGTTGATACCTGGAAAGTGCCTTGGATCCCTCTTTGCTTAATGTATCTCTTGATGTGGCTGCGGAAGGCATAGAACTTGAGGTCCCCTGGGCTTCGCAATTAGCTGACAGGGTTATGATTAACAGCAATGCAAGGAATCGCTTCATTTAAGCTTAACGCTTATTTAAATGTCATAGTGTCTTTTGCCGTAATTTTCTCGCAATAATGACAACGCAGCTTCAAATCATCTTTATTGACTACATCAAACCTTGTTACAACGTCTTCGACGTTTGTGATGCAGTTGGGATTGAAGCACTTGACGATTTTTTCGACCCTGGAGGGGATTTCAACCTTCTTTTTCTCGCTCACACTGAAGTTCTTGATCAGGATTAAGGTTGCCGAAGGAGCGACAAGAGCGATCTTATTGATTTCGTCACTTTTGAAAAATTTATTGCTGACCTTGATAATCCCTTTTTTGCCCATTTTCTGGCTTTCAAGGTTTGTGCCGATAAGCAACTGGTCGTTATATTCCATCAGGTTGAGTATCCTCAGAACCTGGTAGACGCTTTGAACCGGGATATGATCTATAACAGTACCGTTTTCAATTGCCGATACTTTCAATTCCTTCATTTGATCTGATTTTTCCATGATTCCTGATTTTATTATTCAACAACTCCAAGTATAGCCGCGAGCAGTGCCTGGCGGACAAAAACCCCGTTCAGTGCCTGGGTGAAATAATATGCTTTCGGGTTGTCATCAACGTCGTAAGTGATCTCATTGACTCTTGGCAGGGGATGCATGATCCTCAGGTTTGATTTGGAATTATCCAACATACTATTCCTGAGAATATAAGAATTCTTCACCTTCTCATATTCCATTGGATCCTGGAACCTTTCTTTTTGTATCCTGGTCATATACAGGATGTCAACTTTGGGAATGACCTCGCTGAGTTCAGTGTACTGATGGTATCCCAATTGCTTTTCCTTAATGTGCATTTTTACCGAACTGGGCAGTTTCAGCTCCGTTGGTGAAACCAGGTGAAAAGTCGTATTATAATTGCATAAAGCCATGGTGAGCGAATGTACTGTTCGTCCGTATTTAAGGTCACCAATGAAGGCTATGTTAAGGTTATCGAGAGTCCCCTGTGTTTTTCTTATGGAATAAAGGTCAAGCAGTGTCTGGGTGGGATGCTGGTTTGCACCGTCCCCGGCATTGATTACCGGAACCCTGCTTACTTCGCTTGCGAACCTTGCACTGCCTTCCC
The DNA here is from genome assembly GCA_026391755.1 of Bacteroidota bacterium. Classification (GTDB taxonomy): domain Bacteria; phylum Bacteroidota; class Bacteroidia; order Bacteroidales; family FEN-979; genus CAIRDP01. Next base: position 988 of record JAPLDN010000064.1, on the reverse strand, counting down.
TGGGATGGCGCATTACAATGATATCGGCATAATTACTGACGGTTCTTATGGTATCCCTCAGGGATTCTCCTTTCTGGACGCTGGAACTCCCGGGTTCCGAGAAGCCGATTACTCTTGCACCCAGCCTTGTGGCAGCGCTTTCAAAACTCAGGCGCGTCCTGGTAGAAGGTTCAAAAAACAAGGTTGCAACAACGTAATCTTCGAGGATGCGTTGCTTGGGACGTCTTTCAAAAGCCCCGGCCAGGTCAAGGATGTGGATGTGATCCTCCCTGGAGAAATCATTGATGGAGACCAAACTCTTATTCTTCATGTCAGTGAAATTTATGCAGAACAAATATCGCAAAAAAAATCCCGGCCTGAACCGGGATTTTTATAATTATTTGATTTTATTTTTCTTCAGGAAAGTATTAAGGATTCCCGTCATGTCGGGCTGGCCGATCTCCTGCAGGTCATAATAGACCCTGGTGTTCGGTTTTTTAATCTTAATAACTCGGTTCAGGTCGATTGGCGTGGCAATGATCACCGAATCACACTGCACCTTATTAATGGTAGCTTCAAGGTCCTTTACCTGCTGGTCACCGTAGCCCATAGCAGGCAGCAGTGTTCCGATATTCGGATAGAGACGGAAGGTTTCGGCAAGCTTGCCTACTACATAAGGCCGTGGGTCGACAAGCTCGGCCGCGCCGTATTTCTGTGCTGCAACGATACCGGCTCCCAGTTTCATTTCGCCATGGGTCAATGTCGGGCCATCTTCGATCACGAGGACTTTCTTTCCGCGGATGATCTCGGGATTGTCAACGCGGATAGGTGAAGCACCGTCAATAACAACAGCCTTTGGGTTGAGCTTCTGGATGTTATTGCGAACGGTTGTGATATTTTCCGGAGAAGCCGAATCGATCTTATTGATCACAACCACATCTGAAATCCTTACATTCACTTAACCGGTATAATAACCGACTTCAGCTCCCGGGCGGTGAGGATCGGCAAC
>JAPLDN010000330.1:3068-7617 GCA_026391755.1 Bacteroidota bacterium | reverse complement strand
TGAAGGTTACCTTAAAAAGCCCACAAACGTAAATAATGTTGAAACCTTCGCCAATGTGACGGTTATTCTCAACAAAGGCTGGGAATGGTTTGCCTCGATAGGGACTGAGAAATCCAAAGGAACCAAAGTATTTGCCCTGGCAGGCAAGATCAATAATGTAGGGCTTGTTGAAGTCCCAATGGGAACCACCCTCCGTGAAGTCATCTTCGAAATAGGCGGTGGAATACAGCATGGGAAAGAGTTCAAAGCAGCCCAAACCGGAGGACCTTCCGGCGGATGTCTTACAAAAAAACATCTCGATACACCTATCGATTACGATAACCTGATTGCAGCCGGTTCCATGATGGGATCAGGAGGCCTGATCGTTATGGATGAAGACGACTGCATGGTTGCAATCGCTAAATTTTACCTGGAATTTACTGTTGAGGAGTCCTGCGGAAAATGCTCCCCATGCCGGATCGGGAACAAACGGCTTCATGAAATTCTCGGGAAAATTACCCAGGGCAACGGCACGATGGAAGACATTGACAAACTGCGCAACCTGGGAACTGTAATAAAGGATACTTCTCTTTGTGGCCTGGGGCAATCCTCCCCCAATCCAGTGCTCTCTACATTAGATAACTTTATTGAAGAGTACCTGGAGCATGTGAAGGATAAAAAATGCCGATCCAAAGTCTGCAAATCGCTCATGCAGTACCTGGTGATCGCAGAGAAATGCATCGGATGTACGCTTTGCGCGCGTAACTGTCCGGTAAATGCCATCAGCGGTGAGCGTAAACAAGCCCACCTCATCGACCAGGAAAAATGCATCAAATGCGGAGCCTGCATGGAAAAATGCAAATTCAATGCAATTATTATCAATTAAGGAGGAAGGAACGCTATGAATAGTATAAAGCTTATCATTGACGGAAAGACCGCAGAGGTTCCTGAAAATACTACGCTTCTAAAGGCAGCCAAGACCGTTGGCATCGATATACCTACCCTTTGCTACTTCGAACTGAAGGACATGAACATTGAAAACCGTCCGGGAGGATGCCGCGTTTGCGTGGTTGAAGTCAAGGGAAGACGGAATCTCGCACCAGCCTGTAATACCATGGTAGCGGAGGGTATGGAAGTTTACACGCATAACATCAGGGTATTGAACGCACGCAGAACTGTTCTGGAGCTCATCCTCTCTGATCATCCTGCTGAATGTCTTACCTGTGCCAAATCCGGAAGTTGTGAGCTCCAGAGTATGGCACAGCAACTCGGCGTGAGGGAAATACCTTACCAGGGTGAGCAGTCGAAGTACCGTAAGGATACTTCGCCTGCCATCATCCGGGATGTGGATAAATGTATCATGTGCCGGCGGTGTGAAATGATGTGTAACGACGTTCAGACGGTAGGCGCGCTGAGCGCAGTCAACAGAGGTTTTATGGCCGTTGTGGCACCTGCGTTCGAGATGAATCTCGAGAAATCTCCCTGCACTTACTGTGGACAATGTGTATCGGTTTGCCCCACCGGTGCCCTGACCGAAGTTGACCACTCGCGCAACGTAATTAATGCTCTCGCTGATCCTACAAAGACAGTTGTTGTACAAACAGCACCTGCCGTCAGAGCTGCTTTAGGAGAAGAATTTGGCCTCGCGCCAGGCACCCTTGTAACGGGTAAGATGGTCGCCGCACTAAGACGACTCGGATTTGACTATGTTTTCGACACTGACTTCGCCGCTGACCTTACGATCATGGAAGAAGGCACAGAACTACTCGACCGTCTTACCCGTTATCTCAAGGGTGATAAGAATGTGAAACTTCCCATACTTACTTCCTGCTGCCCGGGCTGGGTTAACTTCTTCGAACACAATTTCCCCGAAATGCGCGATATTCCTTCAACGGCTAAATCGCCCCAGCAGATGTTCGGGCCTATTGCCAAGGAATATTTTGGGAAGAAACTCGGAATTGACCGCAAGAATATGATCGTGGTTTCAATTATGCCCTGCCTGGCTAAGAAATACGAATGCCAGCGCGATGAGTTCAAGGTTGACGGCGATCCTGATGTGAATTTTTCACTTTCCACCCGTGAACTTGCCCATCTTATCAAAGCTTCAAATATTGACTTTAATTCACTGCCTGCGGATGAGTTTGACAACCCCCTCGGAGAGTCTACCGGCGCCTCTGTCATTTTCGGTACAACCGGCGGGGTGATCGAAGCCGCATGCCGCACCGCATATGAATTGTTTACAGGAAAGAAACTTGAGAAGGTTGATTTCAAGGAACTCCGCGGACTGGAGAATGTAAGGCATGCCACAATCGATTTCGACGGATTGCCCATAAACATAGGCATAGCCCACGGACTTGGTAATGCGCGCAAACTACTCGAAGACATACGCGACGGCAAGAGCCAGTTCCACGCTATCGAGATAATGGCCTGCCCGGGAGGTTGCATAGGTGGAGGCGGACAGCCCTTCCACCACGGGGATTCGGAGGTCATCAAACTGAGAGCTTCAGCCCTTTACCGCGAAGATGAAGGCAAACCTATCAGGAAATCACATGAAAACCCGTTCATACAGGAATTATATAAAGAATTTTTAGGCAAACCCTGTGGCGAGAAGTCACACCACCTGCTGCATACACATTACTTTGACAAGAGCGCAGCAGTGTTTGTGGAAGAATGATAAACAGGTACCAGGTACTGGGTACTGGGCACTAGTAAACCCGGAACCCAGCGCCCAGAACCCAGGACCCAGAGCCCAGAAACCAGAAAATTATGGCAAAAATAAAATTATCGGAAAAGAAGATCCAGGAGCTGAAAGATGTTTGCAAGACTTTCAATAACGATAAAGGCGAACTTATAAACGTCCTGCATAAGGCTCAAAGCCTGTTCGGCTACCTTCCGGCTGAAATCCAGGAAGTGATAGCAAAGGAACTCAATGTTTCAGTAGCCCACGTTTATGGTGTCGTGACCTTTTATTCTTTTTTCACAATGCAGCCCAAAGGCATTCACCCGGTTTCCATCTGCCTTGGAACAGCCTGTTATGTGCGCGGCGCCGAGAAAGTACTTGAAGAATTCAAACGCCAGCTTAAAATCCAGGTTGGAGAAACCACTCCCGACGGGAAGTTCTCACTGAGCTGTCTCAGATGCGTTGGCGCATGCGGACTGGCTCCTGTTGTGATGGTTGGTGAAAAAGTTTTTGGGCGTGTTGCTCCCGATGGTGTCGCCGACATCATCGCTGAATACAATACTTAAGATTGGTTTTTTGGTTAATACCTGATGCAAGGCCCGCAGGAATAATTCAGCTGCGGGCTTTTGCTTTTCAGAAAAATCTCATTGAGGCTTCCTTTAAAAACTTTTCATCAAGAGTGCGGACGATACGGTGGACCACCGTTCGCCTAAGTTCAAGTTCCATAGGTAATGTCGGATCCTGATGGGCCACGTTAATGTTCGTGCCCACGATGAAATGGATCTCATCACACTCAAGAATAGCCTTTACAATCAGGTCGGCAGGGCCATTGCCAAGTTCATACGCGGAATTGTGTTTTTTTAACAGTTCGCTAACCTTGCTTAGTGTCAGTATCCCTTCGGTGATAAGCTCCACTCCTTCCATATGCGATACCGGTGGCAACTCCGGATCGGTCATGACATTCTCATCAACGATCTTCCTGCCCCACTCCCGGGCTATCATGTCTCCTGTAGTGGCTCCTGAAATGATCTTCCGGCCTTCAAACTGCTGAAGCAGGCCGGCCATCAGGCTGTCATTGGCCGGATTGACAGGAGGTCCGCTGCAGATCATGAGCTTACGCGGTTCGCGGTAATAAATAACAGCACACGAAATATCATCTTTCGGGTGAAAACCGTCATTCAGGTTGGCACGGTCAATAATTTTTGACGCAAGCCTGTCGGCTGAAATATCGTGTTCCTCCTGGATAGCATCGCTTAACATCATCTCAAGATTCGCCTGCCCGAAACCCACAGGATATTTTTCAGACCCCAGCCCCGATTGCACGACCCCGTCGGAACAAAAAACGATACGGTCTTCCTTCAAAGGTTAAAAACAAGGTTTTCGGATTCTCGTATTCCAGGATCTGGATTTCCCCGTCCACATCAATATCGGCAATGGTAAAGGTTGAATAGTTCATTTCCTTAACACTGTCGACAGGCAACGTATTCATAATGGTCGCAGCAATGGATTCCACGCTTTTATGTTCCTGGGTGAGATTTAAAGCAAGCGTGGATGTGAGTGTTGCCAGGATGTTGGCTTTAATACCATGCCCCATGCCGTCGGAAAGCACAGCAATGATACGGCCTTCCTCCGATATCTTTTTCGTATAAAAAACATCCCCGCAAACCCTGGCATCGCCGTGATTCTTTTGTTTGCAAACAACTTCAATATAGAATTTTTCGTCCATGGGCCGGACTTACTTTTTATTTTGCGACTGATGGGATTCGATGATTGCATTGAGCATCTGTTCAGTCTTTGCTGCTCCTTCTCCAAGCAGGAAGGCGATCTTCTGAACCATATCAAAGTTCTGGTCTATCACTTCCTTCATGCGGGTGATGATCTGTTCTTTAT
>JAPLDN010000330.1:0-3055 GCA_026391755.1 Bacteroidota bacterium | reverse complement strand
GAGACATTCAGCACGCCATTGCCGTATTGAACGTCTTTGCGCTCCACACTCTCATCCGAAGACAGTACAAAGGAAAATATCTTATAAAAATGGATAGGAAGCAGGGATTTAAGGTCGGCACCTTCCAGTCCGGGGATCACTTCATCAACCATAGCCGCTTCCTCACCCAGTATTCTTATGAATGCCTTATTGGCATGCAGTATCCTCAGGTTTTCATCAACAATCACCACCCCCGATACAAGTTGCTGAAGCATAGAGGAAACAAGAGCCGAAGTTTCAAGCTGGCTGTCCTTCTCCTGTTTTGCCTTTTCCTCCGAAATCCTCAGGGCTTCCTGGGTCTTTGCCAGTTTCTCATTGGTAGTGCGAAGGGTTCGTATGTATTCCTGGCGGTTCCTACCGCTGAAAATATGGCACATGTCGGTGGTTGCAAGGCCCTGGGCAATGGCAATGGCAAATTCGCGGCAGTTGGGATAACCGCATGATTCGCATCCTATTTCATTGTCTCTCTGGTCCTGGCGGTGGATCATCTCCAGTACCTCTTCTATTTTTTCTTCCGATGGCAGTGGAAGCCGCTGGTCATCGACCAGATATTCCCTGCCAAGATCAAGATCCTTAAACTCATCAATATCTTTTTGCCAGGCTCCCGGGTCAAGAGTATTTAAACGCTTATTCGCATAATCAGTGACCAGGGTGTGGCGCAGGAACTTCTCGCCTCCCTGGGAAGTACCTGGCCCCATAAGGCATCCGTCATCATAAAAAATATTAAAATGACGGCGGACGAGGTCAATGCGGCTGTCAAACTCCTTTACCGCGGTCAACATATTATTGCGCCCCTCAGTTGTAATGATATTTCCCCCGAGCAGGTTCTCGCTGATGCCTACCGACTGAAGTATTCCATTGCTTATGGGATATAAGGAGCCTTTGTTCCCAAGAGGGGGATCGAATTCCGAAAATTCAAGCTGTGTTTCACGGATGTTGAATTCGGTAAACAGCTGCCTGAGCTCGGTAAACGTCAGAACCGAATCGATCTTCCCATCACCCTCTATCCTCAAGGCCTCATCCTTGGCTGCAATGCAGGGGCCAACAGCTACAATTTTAATATCCTGTCCATATCGCCGTCGGATAACCTTGGCCGTAGCGACCATTGGAGAAACAACAGGTGCAATATTACTGACCAGCTCGGGATAATACTTCTCAATAAAAAAGACCACGGCCGGACAATTGGCCATAATATGGTATTTCCCTTTAAAATCTCCGAGCAACTCCTTATACTCTTTCGCAATAAGGTCAACCCCGAACGAAACCTCAGTAACATAAGCAAATCCAAGGTTTCGTATCATCTGGACAAACTTGCGGTAATCGGTTATATCATGGAATTCACCCGAAATGGCAGGATCACAGATAGCCGCAACCTTTTCACCGGAAGCGATCAGTTCTTTGACTTCATTTATTGAGGATCTGTAAGTGATGGCAGCGGGCGAACAAGCCATGAAACAACTGCCGCAACCTATACAACGCTCGGGGATAATTGAAGGATATTCAGTATTTACATCTACCCTGATGGCTTTGACCGGACAAATCCTTACACAGGAGTAACATTTAATGCAGGTCTCCTGGTGGATTTCGAATAATGGGGAAACTGTCATAATGGTCAAAAGTACAAATATATCGCCTCTTTGAAAAAGATTCTGCTATTTTTTTCCGGTATTGAACCACGCAGATTAGCTGTTTATTTATTAACAATGCTAAATTATTCACAATAAATATTTCATAATTGAAATTATTAGGTTATTTTTGTATGTTGTTGAAGGCAAGATTTGTGCGCTTTGGACAGGACAATCTGAAATTAACTGCAATTAAACTTTTCATGGATCATATTTTCGAAAAATACAGCCTGAAAAAGCCCGAGAACCTGATCCCGCTTCTTCAGGATATTCAGAAAGAGAAAGGGTATCTCACCGATGAAATCGTAGATAAAGTAGCTGATTACCTGCATATTCCAACAAACAGAATCTATGGAGTGGCCACTTTTTATGACCAGTTTCATTTCAGGCAAAGGGGGCAATATCATATCCAGGTTTGCCGAGGGACCTCTTGCTATCTCTGCAGTTCATCTTCTTACCTTAAAGAGATTGAAAAATTACTGAAAATCCAGGCTGGCTCAGTCACAAGGGATAAAAAATTCAGCATGGAAATCGTAAACTGCATGGGGGGATGCAGCTGGTCACCGGTCATCCGGATCAATGAAACCTATTATCACAACCTGAGTGTAAGTGATTTGTCAGATATCATCCGTACCCTCAGAGAAAAAAAACAGTAACATGCCGGTACAGGAAATAAACGAGAACAGGGCATTTCTGATCGAGAAAGTCATCAAGAATTATTCCGGGATATTCGATAAAGCGACTACCGAGAAGGTAGCGTTGCTTAGACGTGATAAGCTTACCCGTCCCGCGATCTATATCGGAACAGGGACCTGCGGAATAATTTCAGGAGCCAGGTCCACACTTGAAAATGTAAACAAGTATATTACAGAGAACAACATCAAAGCTGATATCATTGAAGTGGGTTGCAACGGATTTTGTTCTGCAGAACCTTTACTCGACGTTCAGTTACCCGGGAAAACCAGGTTATCATTCCGCAATGTGACTGGTGATAAAGTTGATGACATCCTGAATTCAGTGTTACATCACACTTTACTTCCAGACCAGGTATTAGGCCAATATAAGCAGCCAGGCCAGGAAGAATGGCCGAATATGCCTTTAATTGATCAAATTCCCTGGTTCAGCAATCAGAGGAGATCCCTTCTTAAAAATGCGGGAATGATCAGTCCGGTTTCAATTGACGATTACATTGTAAGGGGAGGTTATAAATCGCTTTATAAGACCGTATTGAATTACCCTGCCGATAAGATTTGCGAGATCATTGACCAAAGTGAGTTAAGGGGACGCGGAGGCGGAGGGTTCCCGACCGGTAAAAAATGGAGGATCGCCTTGGATACTGCAGGTGACCAGAAATTCATGATTTGCAATGCCGACGAGAGTGATCCCGGGGC
>JAPLDN010000177.1 GCA_026391755.1 Bacteroidota bacterium | reverse complement strand
GCCTGGCTGAAACCAACATCAAAGAACACCAGGCTACGAAGCCCGGCGATAAAATAATCGTAATTGCCGTGATCCCCCCGAATATCCCCGGTGGCACAAATTGTTTAAAGATCCATACGATTTAAAAAGAGATGCGGCTACCTGGCAGGCGGCCGCATCTCTTTTTTTTTGAGAAGTAATGATTTATCTCAGAATGTAAGTAAGGCCTACATTGAAATTGAGACCCTGCATTGTACTGTATGTCTTAAAATCATTAAAGTCGAATGAATTGGTATTGAACCAGTATTGGGCACTCACATTGGCCCCCCAATGCGAATACCGGCCGAATTTAATGAGGGCGCCAAGCTCGGGCGAGAGGGTAAATCCCCATTGAGTTTCATAGATATCATACTCCTGTACTATGATATGCTCTTCCATATAATCTCCGCCAAAAGACAGTCCAACGTAAGGATCGGCGATAGCCGAAGGCATGAAATAATAATATGCCCCAGCTTTCCAGGGAATAACAAAAGCATAGGTGTAATGAATGCCCGTGATAGCCAGTCCGTCGTCACCTGAATATGTCATCCTGGGATATTTCTCATAATAGTTATTCCAACCGAATTCAAAACCTATTGCAAAACCTTTTTTCAGGAAATACCGGCCGCTGAAGTTCCCCCCTGCCGGGCTTACGTTATTGATAAAATCATTGAAACTGCCAAGTGGGACACTTAGAGCCCAGGAAAGTGTGTAAGCTGAAGATGGGTTATACCCGGCGGCGGCCGGCTCCTGGGCCCTGGCTGTGAAAGCCAGGAGAACTACTATAATCAGGGTGACTGTCTTTTTCATATAGTTTCACTGATTCGTCCAGATTTGCGGAGTCTGGGCAAAACACTGGTCAACGTTGCCGAGTATATCCTGTGTTGTATGATAACCGGTCATAAGGCCCCTGATTGCAGCGACCCAAACCACATAAAGTTTATTGTCGTGTGCGGGAGCATTTTTCAGGTCAAGCATTTCAATGATAACAGTCCCAATGCTGTATGAACTTACCGTCGGAGGATAATATGGATAATAATAATTATATCCATAATAACCCCAGTACGAGGGGTCATAATATCCATAATCCCAGTACCATCCCGGGTAATAATACGATACATTGGTAGTCTTCACAACACCAACATTGATACCCAGATGAGGTTTGCTGGTTTTGCGGTTCACTTTGGCATACCCCCTGGCCTGCATGTTCACCGTGATCTGGTTGAGCAGGGCCCCGGCCTGTGCGTCAAGTATCTTTAAACTGTCCTTGTCACTGATGACCGATACCGAATCAACAATTGAAAAGGTTTTAAATTGTGTGAAATCAGTACCAACATCATATTTCGTGATGTCAACCAGGTCCTCCTCCAGCCTTGTATCCATAGCCGGATAAGTTGCACAGGAGACCATAAAAACGATCGCCGCCGGCCAAGACAGCATGTTCATCTTTCTTTTCATAGGCCTAAACTGAACTGTTTACAGGTCGTTAACGCTTTGCCTGCTTAATTATACCATCCGGTACATCTGCAAAAAATGAAATCCCCAGGATTCAAGCCCCACATAGAGTCCGCTTACGGCTAATTCATCCCCGTTCCTGATAAAATGAGCCTGTGTGAAAAGGTCTACAAGCCTCCAGGCATGGCCGGCCAGTTCGCAGTCGGGAAGGAATACGAACCCCTGCGATGGCTGAGGGGAATAATTGACGGCAATAAGACAGACCCTGCTTTCGAATCTCCAGTACCAGGCAAGGATATTCCTGCAGCTCTGGTTATCGTCCCACCCGCTGACAGGGCTTAGCGACCACTCTCCCAGATGAAGTTCCGGCATGGATATGATTTCCAGGAGATTTTCATAAAAATTTTTAATGAAAGTATTAGTGGTTTCAGGCGGTCTTCTCCTGAGAAACACTGGTAAGCGGGTAACTCTCCCTTCCATCTGGCCTTCATGTATCAGTTTTGCTCCGGGCAGGGAAAGACTGACAAGTGCTGCCGCTTTTTCTTTATCAGGATTGAAAATGGATATTGCTCTTTCCTCATCATGGTTCTCGATGAACCTTATCAGTTTGGTCTGATACCCGGTATCGGCCTGAAGATGATGGCGGATAGCATCTGCATCATGTCCTTTAAGCCTGTCATAAAGCCGTTTATCATAGCAGTAATCAAACCCGTTTTGCTGCAGGACATATTCCAGGTTCCAGTATGCTTCAGCGATAAAAGTGAAATCGGGATATTCGGTTTTCACCCTGTCAATAATAAATCTCCAGTATTCCTCCGTGGGCTGTTCACCTGCCAAAGCGCCCCATGTACGGGTAAAGACATCATTCAGCATCAGC
>JAPLDN010000263.1 GCA_026391755.1 Bacteroidota bacterium | reverse complement strand
GCCTATATTTGCGGGGAAGAAACGGCCCTGCTCGAATCCCTCGAAGGAAAGCGCGGCAACCCCAGGATCAAGCCGCCATTCCCGGCATACAAGGGATTATACGATTGCCCGACTGTGGTCAACAACGTTGAGACTCTCGCTGCCGTTGCCCCATTAATAAGCATGGGAGGAGATGCCTATTCAAAGCTGGGTTTGGGAAAAAGCACCGGCACTAAACTGATTTCGGCCTGTGGGAATATCAACAAACCCGGGGTTTATGAGATTGAGATGGGATTGCCGGTTGAAGATTTTATTTATTCGGATGAATACTGTGGGGGAATTAAAAACGGGAGGATGCTCAAGGCAGTGATACCCGGCGGATCATCTGTTCCCATTTTACCGGCCGATCTGATCCTTAACACTTCAAGGGGGGAAGCAAGGCTGCTTACGTACGAATCTCTTGCCGAAGGAGGGTTTGAGAGCGGAAGCATGCTTGGATCCGGTGGTTTTATCGTATATGACGAAGAGGCCTGTATTGTCAGGAACACCTGGAATCTTACAAGGTTTTACAGGCATGAGTCCTGCGGACAGTGTTCGCCCTGCCGGGAAGGCACAGGATGGATGGAAAAGATCCTTGATCGCATCGAGCACGGTAAAGGCAGGAAGAGCGATATTGATTTGCTGGTCAGGGTTGCAAAAAATATTGAAGGGAATACTATTTGCCCGCTCGGGGATGCTGCAGCCTGGCCCGTTGCCAGTGCCATAAGGCATTTCAGGGAGGAATTTGAGGAACACATAAAATGCTGAAAGTAACCATTGATAACATCGAGATCCAGGTTGAAGAGGGTACCGCCATTCTCCAGGCTGCGCGCATGATAGGCGGCAAAGTCGTGCCACCGGCCATGTGCTACTACAGCAAGCTGAAGGGAAGCGGGGGGAAGTGCAGGAGTTGCCTGGTGAAGGTGGTTAAAGGTTCCGCCAAAGACCCCCGTCCCATTCCAAAGCTGGTGGCTTCATGCAGCACACCGGTACAGGACGGGATGGTGGTTGAAAACACCCTTTCGGCCGAAGTGCAGGAAGCCCGAAAAGGCGTTGTTGAATTTCTTCTGATCAACCATCCTCTCGATTGTCCGGTATGCGACCAGGCCGGTGAATGCGACCTCCAGGACCTCAGCTTCGGTTTCGGAATGGAAGAGACCTGTACTGTTGAAGCCAGGAGGGAGTACCCCGTTGTGGATATCGGTTCGCTGATAAAACTTCACATGAACCGCTGCATCCATTGTTACCGCTGCGTTCTGGCGGCCGAACAGCTCACTAAAAAACGAGCCCACGGCATGCTATACAGGGGAGATACACTCGAAATAAGTACATTTATCCAGACAGCAATCGATAATGACTTTTCGGGAAATATGATCGATGTTTGCCCCGTGGGAGCTCTTACTGACCGCACTTTCCGCTTTAAAAGCAGGGTGTGGTTCTTAAACCCAATGAACGCCAGCCGCGAATGCAGCAAATGCGGAGGTAAGGTCACGGCATGGATGTTCGGCAGCGAGATCTATCGCATCACCGGACGTAAAGACCAGTTCGGGGAAGTGGAAGAATTTATCTGCAATGAATGCAGGTTTGAAAAAAAAGACAGTAATGACTGGGTGATCGAAGGTCCGCGCAAGATCAAACGGCAATCGGTCATCAGCGGTAATCATTACGAGCACCTTAAAAAGGGATCTATAATACATCCCATCGAAGGAACAACAGAACCACAGGAATAATGGGCACAATGCTGATATTTAAGATCCTGCTCGCCTCGGCCGTTTTACTGCTAAGCCTCGTGGTTGCCATGTATTCAACATTGATTGAGCGCAAGGTTGCCGGCTTTTTCCAGGACAGGCTTGGCCCCGACAGGGCTGGTCCATGGGGATTGTTTCAGCCACTGGCCGACGGCATCAAACTGTTCTTCAAGGAAGAGTTCATGCCCAACACGGCCGATAAATTCCTATACATACTCGGGCCTTCGCTAACCATGCTTATCGCATGCCTTACCAGCGCCGTAATTCCATGGGGGCCCGACATCGTTATCAACGGACAGACTTTCAGCCTGCAGATGGCCGATGTGAACATAGGCATTCTTTATATTTTTGCGATAGTTTCCATTGGTGTCTACGGTATTATGATAGGCGGATGGGCCTCGAACAACAAATACGCATTGCTCGGCGCCGTTCGGGCATCTTCGCAAATGATCAGCTATGAGCTGGCCATGAGTTTGTCTATTATCACAATCGTTATGATGACCGGTTCGCTGAGCATGAGGGATATTGTAAACCAGCAGCAGGGCTTCAACTGGAACATCTGGTACCAGCCTCTTGGCTTCCTCATTTTCCTCATCTGCGCCTTTGCTGAAACCAATCGTTCTCCTTTCGACCTGCCTGAATGCGAAACAGAGCTCGTTGGCGGCTATCATACCGAATACAGCAGTATGAAACTTGGATTCTACCTTTTTTCCGAATATATCAACATGTTCATTTCAGGGGAGGTAATTGCGACTTTGTTCCTGGGTGGATATCATTTTCCCTTCATCGACAAGCTGGGTCTTTCCCCCAATGTATTTGCCTTTGTGAGCTTCCTGGTTTTGTTTGCCAAGATCACATTTTTCGGGTTCATATTCATGTGGATACGATGGACCCTGCCGCGTTTCCGTTATGACCAGCTGATGAGGCTGGGTTGGAAAGCCCTGATCCCACTGGCAATTTTAAATGTTCTGATAACCGGAGTTGTAATATTATTAAACCAATAAATGCCGTGAGCGGGTTGACAAAAAGGAGCATGGTTGTTTCGAATAAAAAGATGTCTTTTTGGGAGAAGATATACCTGCCTGCCATCCTGGGTGGCATGTGTATCACCTTTGGTCACCTTTGCAGAAAAAAGACCACCATTCGTTATCCCGAGGAAAATCGCGAATTTTCGGAGATTTACCGTGGGCGGCATGTTCTCAAGAGGGATGATGAGGGAAGGGAACGCTGCACCGCCTGCGGATTGTGTGCTGTGGCCTGTCCGGCCGAAGCCATCACCATGATTGCCGCTGAACGCCAACCCGGTGAGGAAAACCTTTACAGGGAGGAAAAATATGCTTCGACTTATGAGATCAATATGCTGAGGTGCATATTCTGCGGACTATGCGAGGAGGCTTGTCCGAAGGAAGCGATATTCCTTACAAAAGAAATTGTGAAAGCCGGTTATGAAAGGGATGAATTCATTTACGGGAAGGATCTTCTTGTAGAGCCGGCTGATCCCTCAAAGAGGATTGATGTAACAATGCGTCAGACACCGGAAGTACTGGATTTTAAGAAAGATAAGAATCAAAAGCATAATGTTCACTAACTACATATTCTATTTCCTGTCGGCCCTCGCTTTATATAGCGGAGTGATGGTGCTTTTATCGAAGAAGCCGATACATAGTGTTCTCTACCTGACCCTGACGTTTTTCGCCATTGGAGGGCATTACATTCTGCTGAACGCCCAGTTTTTAGCCATTGTGCACATTATTGTATATGCCGGCGCTATCATGGTCCTGTTCCTGTTCACCGTGATGCTTCTGAACCTGAACAAGGAAGAGCGGTCCCCGAAACCAATCTGGGTGAAAGCATTGGCAATCATAGCAGGGGTGATGCTGGGACTGGTGCTCATCGGTGTTTTCAGGGGTTACGATCTGCACCTTGTACAGCATCCCATGGAAACCCAGATCGGCCTTGTGAAAGAACTGGGGAGAATTTTATACAGGGATTATATGCTGCCTTTTGAAGTTTCTTCCATATTGTTTCTGACAGCGATGGTGGGGGCGGTGTTACTTGGTAAAAAAGAACAAATATAAAAGATATCAGATATCTGACATCTGATATCTGATGTCGGATCTCAGATTAAAGAAATAGATAAATGAATGCAGTGAACTCAATACCGATAAGCTACTACCTTATGTTCTGCTCCATGCTGTTCAGCATTGGTGTGATAGGCGTGCTGATCAAGAGGAATGCGCTGATGATCCTGATGTCGATTGAGCTGATGATCAATTCCATCAACCTTCTTCTCGCGGCATTTTCGGCTTATTCGAACGATCCGGCAGGACAGATATTCGTGTTTTTTATCATGGTGGTCGCGGCTGCGGAAGTGGCTATCGGACTGGCGATCATTGTGCTGATATATAAAACGACGCATTCGATAGATATTGATGTTTTAAACAAACTGAAATGGTGAGTCGCTCGCTCCTTACAAATAAATAAATGACGATACTGATTTCTTTAATACCATTTTTACCGCTTTTTGGGTTCATCATCCTGGGCCTGGGCTGTCGCAGCATTCCAAAGCGTGTTGCATCTTTTCTGGGGCCCGGAACAATCATATCATCCTTTATTCTTTCTATCATTGCCTTATCCGATTATCTTGCATCTGGCATCCCTCATCCGACATCCTTTCATCTGGCCCCATGGCTATCCTTCGGCGGCTTCTCGGCAGGGTTTGATTTTCTTATCGATCCGCTCTCAATACTTATGATGCTGATCATTACAGGTGTGGGTTTTATCATACATGTATATTCAATAGGGTATATGTCGCATGACGAAGGCTTCAACCGTTTTTTTGCCTATATGAACCTCTTCATTTTCTTCATGCTCATCCTCGTGATGGGAGCGAATTATGTAGTGATGTTCATAGGATGGGAAGGAGTGGGCCTTTGTTCATACCTGCTGATAGGATTCTGGTTTAAAAACCAGCAGTTCAACAATGCAGCGAAGAAGGCGTTTATCATGAACCGAATTGGCGACCTGGGATTCCTGTTGGGGATATTCCTGATATTTACAAACTTTAAAAGTTTCAATTATGTAAACGTCTTCGACCTTGCGAAGACTATGGCTCCCGGCTCAGGGACCATGATCGCGATAACCCTTTTACTTTTTATAGGAGCTGTTGGAAAGAGCGCCCAGATCCCTTTATATACCTGGCTCCCTGATGCCATGGCCGGTCCGACCCCTGTATCTGCACTCATCCATGCTGCAACCATGGTCACTGCCGGGGTTTATATGGTTGCAAGGTCATCGGTGCTTTACGTTCTTGCACCGGCGACGATGGAAGTCATCGGACTTGCATCTCTAGCAACCATGTTCCTTGCGGCGGCCATTGCTATCTTCCAGAACGATATTAAAAAAGTGCTGGCTTATTCAACGATCAGCCAGCTGGGATATATGTTCCTTGCCCTTAGCGTTGGGGCTTTTACAGGAGCCATGTTCCATCTGATGACCCATGCCTTCTTCAAAGCCCTGCTTTTCCTGGGGGCAGGAAGCGTGATCCATGCCATGGAAGGTGAACAGGACATCCGTAAAATGGGCGGACTGAAAAATGCATTACCCAAAACCTATTGGACCTTCCTTGTCGGCACCCTGGCTATAGCCGGATTGCCGCCGCTTTCGGGATTTTTCTCCAAAGATGAGATCCTGGCCCATGTCTTCAGTGCCGGACAATCGATGTGGATTATCACCGTGGCTGTAACCATGATGACAGCCTTCTACATGTTCCGCCTGCTGTTTTTGACCTTTTATGGCAATTACAGGGGAAACAATCATCCGCAGTCCCGGCTTCATGAATCTCCTTCTGTGATGACAGTCCCGCTGATGGTACTGGCCTTTCTTGCGGCAATCTGCGGATTTCTTAATATCCCGGAACTAATGGGAGGAAAAGGGATACTAAAGGAATTTCTTGCCCCGGTATTCGCGGATGCTGTTAAGCTCAGTCAGGTTCAGCATCTGCTTGTGCCGGAAAGAAGGGAATGGTTCAATATCGTTTTGGTAATCTTTCTTGTACTCCTGATGGCATTCAGAGCATACAGGAGATTCGGGTTACGGGATGCAGGACACGAGATGCGGGATGCGGGATCAAAGAGCGTATTCATTAGATTGGCCGAAAAAAAATTCTATGTTGATGAAATGTACGATACAGTCTTTGTAAAACCTGTATTGAAACTTTCGGAAGGCCTGCACCGGTTCGTCGAGATTAAGTTCATTGACCGCATCGTTGACGGTACGGGAAACACGATCATTAAATTCAGTAACATCATTCGTTATATCCAGGCAGGGAATGTGGGCGTATACCTGTTTTTCATGATCATTGGAATCATACTGATATTGTTTTTTAATATTATTCTCTGATGCTGACCCTGATACTGATAGTGCTGCCATTGCTGGTCTCAATCTCACTCTTCTTCGTCAGGAATGAAAGATGGGCCCGTAACCTTGCACTGACAACAGCATTGGTCGAGTTTGGCATTTCCATTGCAGCTCTTGTCCAGTATTTCCTGTACTGCCATTGCCAGCTGCTCTTCCGTTTTGAATGGCTGGCCAATTATGGCATCAGCCTGAAATTCGGGATGGACGGACTGAGTATGCTGATGACTTTACTGACAACCTTCCTGGTATCTATTATTATTTTTTCTTCTTTCACCCAGAAAGTTGCCAGGTCTTCAACGTTTTACAGCCTGATCATCCTGATGCAAGCCGGGCTGGTAGGTGTTTTCACTGCTTTCGACGGCATGGTATTTTACATTTTCTGGGAACTCACCCTGATACCCGCCTATTTCATAGCAGCCTACTGGGGAGGTGAAAACCGCATCCGCATAACATTAAAATTTTTCGCTTACACCTTCAGTGGCAGCCTGCTGATGCTGGTAGCCATTATTTTCCTGTATTTCCGCACCCCGCTCCCTCATTCTTTCGATCATATCTGGCTATATGCAAACAACCTTAACCCGGCGGAACAGGTATGGATTTTCCTCGCTTTCTTTATTGCGTTTGCCATTAAGGTTCCTGTTTTCCCGTTCCACACCTGGCAGCCCGATACCTATGTAACGGCGCCATATTCAGGCAGCATGCTGCTTGGCGGACTGATGTCGAAAATGGGCTTGTTCGGAATGATCCGCTGGATGATACCGATAACATATCCGGTACTGAACAGGACCGATGGGCTTTTTATTATCTTCCCCCTGGTCGGAATTGTGTATGCTTCATTGATTGCCATTCGTCAGGATGACCTGAAACGCTTTGTTGCATATACTTCCATTGCCCATCTTGGCCTGGTAGCAGCAGGCGCCATGGCATTGAATTCCCAGGCCATGCAGGGAGCAATGATACAGATGGTATCGCACGGGATTAATATTGTCGGGCTTTTTATAATTATTCAGTATATCGAAGCCAGGACAAAAACCACCAGTATCAGAGAACTTGGAGGAATAGCCCTTAAAGCGCCCCGCCTTGCTGTTTGTTTTATGATCATATTGCTTGGAAGCGTGGCTTTGCCTTTGACAAATGGCTTTGTGGGAGAATTCCTGATCCTGCTGGGCCTGTTTAAATATTACTGGCTGTATGAGGCTGATGCAGGCCTGACGATCATTTTCAGTGCAGTTTACATGTTGAGGAAGTACCAGCGGGTAATGCTTGGGAATACAAATACGGTCACTGAGAGTTTCACCGATCTCAGCTTTAAGGAAATGATACCTTTGGTCGCAATTTTGATCATGGTCCTCTGGATCGGCATTGCGCCGGGAATGTTCATGCAGCTGGCGGAGAACGGGGTAGGGCAGATCATTGGGATTATAAGATAAATGTCGAATGAAGAAAGCGGAATTATCAACTGATCACTCATGGCTCATGGCTTGAAGTATGAATAGTATAATATCCTTATCGGTCCTTGGGGTTCTGGTGCTTTTTCTCGGTATCCTGAAGAAGAAGACCTGGCTGTTGCCTCTGATCCTGCTGGGCCTGGTTGTTTCACTGGTGATGACCATTCTCCATTGGAACATGAACCGCAGCCTGTTCCACAACATGCTCATCATCGACAATCCAGGGGTAGCCTTCAGCGCGGTTATGATCTTTTCAACCTTCCTGATCTTCATGTTCGCTGCACAATACTACCGAAAGGTTACCAGGCCACTCGACGATATTTATGCCGTCATGATCTTCGCCCTGGTGGGTGCAGTTCTCATGAGCTATTTCGGCAATCTTATCATGTTGTTCATAGGCATTGAAACACTCTCCATTGCCTTGTATGTTTTAGCCGGAAGTCATAAAGAAGCTATTACATCCAACGAAGCTACGCTTAAATATTTCCTTCTTGGTTCATTCCTTTCAGGGTTCCTGTTATTCGGGATAGCCTTGCTATACGGCTCCAGCGGTTCCTTTGACCTGTATGCAATCCATGCATATGTTGTGCAACACATTCATCAGGGCCTGCCTCCCATGTTCAAAGCAGGTCTTTTCCTGCTGATCATCGGGCTTTCGTTCAAGATCGCCATCGCACCCTTCCATTTCTGGGCCCCCGATGTTTATGAAGGCACGCCAACCCTGCTTACCGCCTTCATGGCCACTGTGGTTAAAACAGCCAGCGTTTTCGCGATGTACCGCTTTTTCAGTATTACTTTCTTCGGGATTCACGGGGTATGGGAGATGACGATTGCCATTCTTGCCGGCATTACTATTGTCATAGGGAATGTAACCGGACTCTACCAGCCAAACCTTAAACGGATGCTGGCTTATTCCAGCATTTCGCATTCGGGTTATATGATGCTGGCAATGGTAGCATTCTCGGGGAGCACTGCCAATGCCCTGCTGTTTTATTCAGTTTCCTATTCCATTGCAACCATCGCAGCTTTTGCGATCCTCATACTTGTAAGAGAAGCCAGGGGCAACGATTATTTTGGCTCATTTAACGGACTAAGCAGGAACAACCACATCGAAGCATTTACACTCGCAGTAGCTATGCTGTCCCTCACCGGGATTCCGCCGCTTGCCGGCTTTATAGGGAAATATTTTCTTTTTGCAGCCGCTATCGAGCAGGGCTGGTTATGGCTTGTCATCATAGCCATTGCTGGCTCGGCCATCAGCGTGGGCTATTACTTCAAACCCATCATTGCCATGTACTTCAGGGAAGACCAGGGAACAATCCTGCAATCCGACAAAACATACAAGGTCCACATCCTGGTACTGACCATTCTCATCCTGTTGCTGGGAGTTATGCCTTTCCTGATCAGCGGGTTGATCTGAACGGTTTACCGTACTATTTAGTACAGCTTCTCCCTCAGCTCTATTATCCTGTCGTCGGTCACATAATCATCGTATTCCATGCGTTTGTCGATCATTCCTTTGGGGGAGATCTCGATGATGCGGTTGCATACAGTCTGGATGAAAGCGTGGTCGTGTGACGACATCAGCAGGTTGCCTTTGAATTTCATCAGGGTATTGTTGAATGCCTGGATGGATTCAAGGTCAAGATGGTTGGTGGGGGTGTCGAGTATCATCACGTTGGCATTTCGGATCATCATCCGGGCGATCATGCAACGGACTTTTTCTCCCCCTGAGAGGACGCTGGCTTTTTTATAGATCTCTTCGCCTGAGAACAGCATCTTGCCAAGGTAACCCCGGAGGTAGTTGTCGGTGGTATCCTTTGAATACTGCCCCAGCCATTCCATCAGGTTCATATCGGTCTGAAAGAGTTTTTCGTATTCCAGAGGCAGGTATACTTTAGTGATGGTTTGTCCCCAGACAAAGTTCCCGGTATCAGGCTTTTCATGGCCCTTGAGTATCTCAAAGAGGGCGGTCATGGCGCGTGGATCGCGTGAAAGGAAGATCACTTTATCATCCTTCTGCATGGTAAAACTAACCTTTTTAAAAAGCAGGGCGCCGTCCATGGTTTTACTCAGATCGTGAACCTCGAGAATAGTATTTCCCGGTTCCCGGTCGGGCGTGAAGATAATGCCGGGGTATTTACGGGTCGAAGGCCTGATCTCTTCTATATTGAGCTTCTCGATCATCTTCTTGCGGCTCGTCGTTTGTTTCGACTTCGATGCGTTTGCGCTGAAACGACGGATGAACTCCTGGAGTTCCGCTTTTCTCTCCTCAGCTTTTTTATTCTGGGCAAGTTGCTGGCGAAGCGCCAGCTGGCTCGATTCGTACCAGAAACTGTAATTACCCGGGAACTGCTGCACCTTCCCGAAATCGATGTCGACTATATGGGTGCAGATGGAATCGAGGAAATGACGGTCGTGGGAAACCACCAGTACCGTATTGTCGAAGTTTGCGAGATATCCTTCCAGCCAGTTCACTGTGTCAAGGTCGAGATCGTTGGTGGGCTCATCCAGAAGCAGGTTATCAGGTTTTCCGAACAGCGCCTGGGCCAGCAGCACCTTTACTTTGTCCCTTCCTTTCAGTTCCCGCATCAGCTTGGGATGCAGGTCTTCTTTGATCCCCAATCCGCTTAGCAGGCTGGCTGCATTGCTTTCGGCATTCCAGCCATCGAAATTGGCAAATGCTTCTTCCAGTTCCGAAGCACGGTGGCCGTCGTTTTCGGAGAAGTCAGGTTTGGCATAGAGAGTGTCCTTTTCATTCATGATCTCCCAGAGCTTTGAATGCCCCATCAGAACTGTGTTAAGCACAGTGTAGCCGTCAAATTCAGCATGGTTTTGTTTAAGTACAGAGAGCCGTTCGCCAGGGCCGAATGTCACGCTGCCTTTTGTATAATCCATTTCCCCGTACAGCAGTTTCAGGAAGGTGGATTTGCCGGCCCCGTTGGCCCCTATGATCCCGTAGCAGTTACCGGGAGTGAACACCATGTTCACATCCTGGAAGAGAATACGTTTGCCGAACTGGATGCCCAGGTTTGAGACTGTAATCATGAATTGAAAATTAATTTTGTAAGAAAGGATCTTCCCTGAATACCTGCAGGTAAGCGGGTTTCATGGGAAGTTTTCCCTGGGGTGCAAAAGCGACCCAGAGTTCATATGTATCCATTTTAAGAATAATGGATTGTAAAGTTGGTGTATGATCGTTTGAACGGAACAAAGCTCCTGAAGATTTTGCATTCCCGTCGCTGGAAGAAAAGCCTGCTATCAGTTTCATTTTTTCGATATCTATTTTGCCGGATTTCAGCTGGGAAGAATACTGTTTTTTCAGGCTGGTCCAGCGTTTGAGGTTGCTCTGGCTTTCGGGATTCTCAACGAAGTTGCCGGGCATGCGGTTATCATTGACTGTGGCGAACGTATTGGGGATCCCCCATTCGGCGCCGGGCCGAACATTAGATGAGGGTGTGCGAAGCCCGCGTGCCTTGCTGCCGATGTTATCCTCAAGAACCCCGGCAGAATGCTCATCCGCAAGAAAAATAAGATGGTTGAAGGTATAGTCTTTATCTTTCATAAAGCTGGCCAGGCTTTCAATTGTTGAATCATTCTCCAATCCGTAACGCAGATCAAAATGGTAGGATTGTTTACCCTGTACCGGCGGATAAGCTGCTCCCGTCTCGCAGTCGAGTATGGCGCCAAACACATGGTGATCGTTGAAACCGCTTGTCGGAGTGAGCTGTCCGAGGAAATTAATGCAGGCAATGGATTTGCTTCCGTTATGGATCAGAGTGATCGTGTGGATCTTTGCGAGGCTGTTATCTTTCAAGGCATACCAGTCGAGGTTGCGGCCCACAATAGTATTTCCTGATGCTGAAGCATCAGCAAATGCTGCCGATGCAGAACACTGGGTTGGCCTCACAACATCCGCATAAAACTGCCATATGAGGAATTCATTTCTTGAAAACTGTCCGTCGCCGGGCTCATCCTTAGCACCGGAGAACACCGTTGCCATGCCTTCGATCTCATCCCTGTATTCGGGACGGATTTGCTGCAACAGGGCAATGGCGCGGTCTTTAACGACATCGAAAGTAAGCCCTGCCTGCTTCAGAAGGTCAAACTGGTCCTTCATCATGGCATCCATCACAGTATCGTACGAGGGCATGGCCTGCCTGATCTTTTCGCCGTATATCCTCCCCATCTCCTTATGCGAAATCCCTGTAAGATCAATGTTCACGAGAAAGTAGGTGTTTAGCATCTTTTTTATTTCCACTGCGGATGTCTTCTGCCACACGATCCCATGGTGAGCCATGAGGATAACAGGCGTGGTGTTTAACTCGGGAAGGTTCTTTAAAGACGCCTCCTGGGCAGGTGTATCCATATTGAAGAAACCGGTGAAGTGAATGAACTTTCCGTTTTTATAAGCCACGTTATCACCGGTGGCAAGGTACTGATGGTTGAATAAATAGCAGCACGAACCGGGCGTATGGCCGGGGGTATGGATGATCTGTATCCTGAGGCCGCCTATATTCATGGTGTCGCGATCATTAAGTAAGGTATACTTACTGTATTTCCAATGAACACGCAGGAAGAAGAACTTGCCGTTCTTTCCGTTGACCATCTGTTCCTCGTCCTTATGCATATAGACTTTTGCATTTTTAAACAGGCCCATTGAACCTGTATGGTCCGAGTCGGTATGTGTGAGAAGGATTGTAGTCACCTGTTCAGGTTGAATTCCCAGTTTGTCCATCTGGGTTTTGAAATTTTCTTCGCTCACGCCCGCATCCACCATCACATAACCCTGGCTTGTTTTAAAGAAGTAAGCATTCACAAACTTGTCTTTAACGGCAAAGACGGAATCGTTAAGCTTTTGTGTTTCGGCCGGGCTCATATCCCTGGTGCCGTACCAGAACCTGAACCCGATAAAGCCTGCCAGAAGGACAATGATACCGGTAAGAATGAGGAATCCGTAAAGGATCCGTTTAAGGATTTTTTTCATAGCGAATATTATCGTTCTGCAAAGGTAAGTGAAACCGGGCATGAATATACTCATCCCGGCTTGAGCGTCGTGACAAACGTCTAAAAAATGGAGATTTTGGAATCAGCAGATTATCTACAGGAACTTTTTTATCCTTGCGGCATGGGCTTCTTCCTCTGCAATGATGTGTTTGATGAGGTTTTTCGAATCGCTTTTGGCTTTGTTGTATAGCTCTTTATAAAAAGCGACACTGTCAGTTTCGAATTTGAAGGCCATCTCGAGGGCTTCCCTAGGTGTTTTCAACGATTTAGCCAGGCTGGCACCTGTCTCTGGTTTGCCAAAAATATGCCTATCTGCAAGGTTCTGGATATAAGCTGAAAAATTCTCATCGCCCTGTTCATAATCTTCGGGTTCGAATTTATCAAACATCTTCTGAAAAGATGCGGTATGCATAGTTTCCTGTTCAGCCAGGTCAATAAACAGGTTTTTAATGTCGTTTGACTCCCTGATCATTTCGGAAGCGGCAATGTAAAAAGCATAGCCGTTCTCTTCGATACGAACGGCGATTTCAACGATTTCTTTTCCAGAGTAATACATAATGTAAATTTTTGTCAGGCAAAAGTATGAAAAAATATATCAAAACCAGGACGTGTTGTTAATTAAAGTACAAAGAACAGGCAACCTAACAAAAATTTCACAATTATAATGAATGTCTTAGATATTTAGTATATTTGTAAAATATTGTTCTGTTTTTAACTCCCTAACACAAAATTCAGGTTTATGAGAAAATTTATTATTACTCTGCTTGCTCTTTTAACATCTTACTTCGTGTATTCGCAGTCAATACCAAGGAACGTTGTGGTCCTGGAAATCGGCACCGGAACATGGTGTCAGTTTTGTCCCGGAGCAGCAAATGGCGCTGATCAACTAGTCACTGAAGGAAAATCTATTGCAGTGATTGAGAATCATAATGGTGATACCTATGCTAACACCTATTCCAATTCAAGGAACAGCTATTATGCAATTTCAGGATATCCGACAGGCTTTTTTAACGGGACCTCCTCCTATGTAGGAGGGGCGCAATGTCCTAGCGGGAATGTTTATTCAACCTACCTTTCGCTGTATAATTCCGCCATTGCAACTCCTTCTCCTGTAAATATCTGTTTCACGGGGACCAATGCAGGGAACAATTACACCATGAATGTAATTGTAACGAAGCTTGCTCAGGTCACAGGCGCCGATCTCAGGCTTCACCTCTTTCTGACGGAGTCCCATATTTCTCAATCATGGCAGGGTTGCATGACCGAAGTGAATTTCGTTACGAGGTTGATGGTTCCCGGGGTCAATGGAACTCCCTTCAGTTTTGCAGGTGGCGATGTACAGAATTTTACTCTTAACTTCACCAAGGATCCTACATGGAATGCTACTCATTGTGAAGTAGTTGTTTTTGTCCAGGATAATTCTTCAAAGACAATTTATAACGGGCTCAAATGCAGTCTGAACAGCCTGCCCTCGACCCTGATGACATTTACTGATTTTTCAGGAGCCCCAAGCAGCGGCTGTGCTCCTTTCAGCAGCTCTTTTTCACAGACTTCCACAGGAGCCAACTCATTTGCCTGGAATTTTCCTTCAGGAACTCCATCAACATCATCGCTTGCAAACCCGGTGATTTCATATACCAGCCCCGGAACAAATGATGTAAGCCTGGTGATCAGCAACGGGGCTTGCAAGGAAACCCATACAAAAGCTGGCTATATTGTAGTAGCCATGGCGCCGGTAGTTCAGTCTCCTCCACAGGGGAACAGCGCAATGTGTATCAATCCCGGGATACGGACTTACACCATTTCTCCGGCTCAATATGCCGACTCTTATACCTGGGAGCTTACCCCTTCTACTGCCGGTACCCTTACCCCTTCAGGTACGAGTTGTTCGGTAAATTATTCTCCTTCATTCACGGGAACGGCTACACTTAGAGTTCAGGCAAGCAACACTTGCGGACCAGGCAACTGGTCTCCAGACCTGACTATCACAATTTCAAATCCGCCTGCATTGCCTTCTAGTCCATCAGGACCGGCAGCAGTATGCGAAAACACAAACAGTTCGGATTATACTATTCCGGCTGTTCCAAACGCAACAGCTTACACATGGGAACTTTCCCCCGGCAATGCAGGGATTTTAACCAATCTTGGGACTTCTGCATTTATTAACTGGGCAACCGGATGGTCAGGCACTGTCACTCTTAGGGTAGCTGCTATCACCGGTAGCTGCCAGGGTCCCTGGTCAAACTCTTATACAATTACAGTTAATCCATCCCCGGCATTATTCAGTGTTACCGGAGGAGGAACATACTGCGGACAAGGTGGCAGCGGAATGCCTGTCGGGCTTCAAAGTTCATTGAGCGGAACCGACTATACACTATATCTGTCGGGCTCACCAGTTTCGAATTCAGTTGCAGGTACAGGCAGCGCAATCACTTTCGGGAACCAGACTGCATCCGGAATGTACACTGTCATGGGAACCCTGGTCAGCACTAATTGCAGCAAATTTATGAACGGGAATGTTTATATTAACACAGACCCTTCGCCTCCTACTGCTCCTGGTGATCCAGTTGGTCAAAGCCATGTTTATACCAGTGTCACTCCAACTACTGATTATATGACAACGGGAGGGAATTACGCGACCACCTACGCATGGTTATTGACTCCAGCCGATGCAGGGACTATAAGCGGGAGCAATACCACCAGCCTTGTAACATGGAATCATAACTGGGTTGGAACGGCCCAGTTATCTGTTCAGGGTGTGAATACTTGCGGAGGCGGTACATTTTCGAATGTAACCAATATTATTGTTGAAACAGCCGTTGGTATCATGGAAAAAGGCCAGGCCCGTCTTGTTAGTATTTATCCGAATCCCGCAAAAGGGGATGTAAAGATTATTCCCTTCCATGCCATGAAAGCCGGCTTAAAAGTTTCCAATTCAATCGGGCTTACTGTCCTTGACCTGGAAGGAGTCAGCCTGGACGGGGAGTATAAGCTGGATCTTACCGGATTAAATCCCGGGCTGTATTTCATAAGTATTAATGATAACGGGAACACCCAGGTTCTCAAACTGATACTTGAATAAGACAGATTTTCGGATTCATTAATAAAAAAACCCGGCAGTCCCGGGTTTTTTTATTTGGTAAATTGCAGGGTCTTTTAAAAGAGAGGATTGAGGTGACAGGAGCAGGCAGGAATATTTTTTATTTTAAAGAATATGGAAAAACTTAAAACCAGGGAATTCGGCTCAAGGGATCTTGAAAAGTACAGTTCGGCATTTACACTTTCCGACATGGAGATCTTCATCTTCCCGGAACTCCTGTATGCTTTGGTATATGCAAACATCATGTCGCCCGAGATCTGGAAGTGGAGGGATGACCCATGGTTTGCAGGCATCGAAAAAATGGGCCCACTCAAAAAGCTTCACCGTGTGAAGCAGTATGTAATGGAGCATTATGATTTCAACCTCGACCTTGAAACCTGGGGGCTTACCGACAAGCAGACCGAGATCAACCGCTTCAGGGATTTCATCGACATGGACACACTGGCCAGGTCCAATGCCCTGTTTGGCTATGAAGGCGATAAGTATTATTTCGATCTCGACATCCGTAAACATTTCGGGCTTGATAAATTCGATACGGAGATAATTCCATACTGGAAGACCGAAACGATAGAGGCCATGAATGCCTTCAGGTTCAAGCCGGCTCACCAGAACGGGGCCGGGGAATGCGTATCCCTGGCTTGTTTATATGTTGCTGCCTTGTTCATTGTCGCAAGGGTTCCCCTTGAAGATATTTACATGATGGGGACCCCGCTTCATTCGCAGAATTTTGTGCTGATCGACGAAGGGGTGATCACCAACAACCGAAGGATTGTGACCAAGAGCATGTGGTACAACGGAACTGAGCTTTCGGCCCTTGCCCGCCGTGCCATGGAGCATGAACAGGTTACCATTGTGGCCCATCCCAGCGGCTACATTCATTCAGTATATCCCGAAGCAAGCATCGACAAGGCACAGTATAAAAGGTTCAGGGAAAAACTTTCGAAGTACCTGGAAACCCAGGTGAATTTGGAGATCTTCATTAATTTCCTCAGGGATTACAGCCGTTACCAGAAGTTGTTCCAGATTGCATTTTTCTGCCAGGGGACCAATAAATTCATCAAGCTCGAGAGGGCATACGGTTACGAACATGGAAGCAAGAACAGGCTGGGCGACAAGACCGGCAGGAAGCTGCTTTGCGAGATGGATGAAGAGGAAATGAACCTCACGGCTTATCCTACCCGGCTTATTTTTATATTTGACGATGATATCTTTATCACAAGGCCCTATCAGGAGTTCATGAGTTTATTCCTTGAAAAATATCCTGCCCTTAAAGACAACCATGAGTTCATCACCGACCTGAAAAAGTTTGTACACCTTGTGCCGCGGGTTCCTTCTGATAATAAAACGTTTTCGCCATCTGGCCATCTGGCCATCCCGCCATCTTCTTCAAGGGAAGAGGTAATCAGCATCATCAGCTCCATGCGTCAAAGCAACCAAACCGCCGACCTCGCTTTTTATGCCGGGAGGTTTATGGATTCCTGCGACTGGAAACCCTTTTTGAAAGCCGTATTCGAACGCAACCCCGTATCGGTTGCTTATTTTCATGATAAGACTGCGGATGAGGTTTTCGCGGAACTCCGTTCCTGGCCTGATGAATCCATCTATGAAGGCAACAGGCTTGCGTTACCTGATGAGGTTGTGAATTACAAGAGGGGGGATGGTTTGGAAAAGGCGATCACGCTCCTGAACGCTGTAAAGTTTAAATATCAGGATACACAGCTGAATTGTCATGACAGTATTGCAAGGGTTAAAGGACAGGGATGTTTCTTCGAATTCCCTTCTGCGAAAACGTTTGAGCTGAACCTTCCCTCAAATCTTGCAGGATCACAAAGCAAACTATAATCCCAGCTGGTTCAGCAGGAATTCAAAATCAACAACCGTATTTTCTATCCTTTGTTTGGTAGCCTGCCCGGAACCATGGCCTACATTATAATCAATATAAAGCATAACCGGATTGATCTGCCCGGGATTATTCTGTAAAGCGGCTGTGAATTTTTTGGCATGCAGGGGATCGACCCGGCTGTCGTTGGCGCCTGTGCGCACCAGCATGGTCGGAAGGTTCACCCCAAGGCGGATATGATGGTAAGGAGAATACTGCAGTAGATTCCTGAAATCGGCTTCATTCTCGGAACTTCCATATTCGGGGATCCAGTACCTCGCTATCAGGAATTTGTGGTAACGGATCATGTCGAGCAGGGGAACCGCGCAGAGAATAGCCTTGTAAAGGTCGGGACGCTGTGTTGCGACGGCTCCCATCAGTAAGCCCCCATTGCTTCCGCCCCAGGCGACCATCCTTTTGGAAGTAGTGTATTTTTCACCGACCAGCCATTCGGCACATGAATTGAAATCATCAAAGCAATTTTGTTTCTTTAAAAGCATTCCATTCTCGTGCCAGGATTCCCCGTATTCATCTCCCCCCCGTATCCCTGGCTCGGCAACCACGACACCCCGGTTGATCAGGGCTGCATATCCTCCGTAATACCCGGGCTTTATCCCGTAATTAAATCCGCCATAAGCTGTGATTAGCAGCGGGTTTGTTCCGTCGAGTTTCATGTCTTTTCTATGGACGATAATGACAGGGATCCGGGTACTGTCTTTGGAATAATAGAATTTAATTTCCCCTGTGATGTTCGACATATCGATGGGTATTTTCTGCTGGTAATACAAGCGCCATTTGAAATCTTTCGGAGATGCTATATACACTTTTCCGGGCGATGTAAAAGTGCTCATGCTAACATACACTGAATCTTCTTCCCGGTCATAGCCAAAGGAAGAGATATCCCCGATCTCGGGAAGCTCAATCGCGCCGATCTGTTTACCAAGTGCGTCATACAGGGTTACGCGGCTCTGAATATCTTTTTTATCCTGAACAACCAGTCGCCCGTCCTTCAGAACTTCAACATTCTCAATCACAGTCCCGCTTTCAGGCACTAACACTTTCCAGTCCTTGTATTCCGGTTTTTCCTTGTCGGCAACCATGAAACGCTTATTCGGTGCATTATCATTGGTGAGGATGTAAAGTTTGTTGCCGATGGCCGAAGGATAAGCCTGGTATTTTGTGCTTGAATAAATAAGGATCCCTTTCTCATCGGTCCCGGTCTTCTTCATCCAGCAGGAGTCTGCATAAAAATTACTTGTTCCATAAAAGGTGACATCACTGTAACGGTTATCATAAATGAACCAGGAGTTTTTTGCATCGGCTGTAGTACCCAGGAATTTCATGCTTTCGGGGGGATCTCCCACTTTCCAGAGCCATGTTTTCAGTGGACGCTGAAGTTTCACATCTTCCTGGCTGCGCCTGGAGATATAAAGATGCTGCTGGTCTTTTGTCCACTGCACGCCAAAAGTATTCGGAAGCGGCGGATAAAGAAGCTTCCCTGTCCTGGTGTCGATAAGATATGTCGTGGTGATCTCCGATCCTGAAGCCTGAACGCTTACTGCCGCCCTTTCACCGTCATAGGTATAGTCCACACCCGACGTGGATGTTTTACCGGTACTGTCAAGTTTGACAGGGTCCCATATAAGGACTTTGGTTGTATCGAGTATAGTATAAATGGTGGACTGTTTATCCCCTTTCTTTTTGATGGTCTGGAATTTCCGTTTGCCTTCCTTGTCCAGGGGGCTTTCGTAGTCACGGTCAATATAGGCGGTGATCTCTTCCCTCAATCCCTGGTGTTCCTTTTGGGTGGCTTTCATATAAAACTGGGTATAGTCGTGCTGGGCCTGGGTCCAATCGATCACTTTCTGATCATTTTTATCTTCCAGCCAGCGATAATTCTCGGTCAGGTAATACCCATGGAGGGTATCAATCACAGGTTTTCTTTCGGTGGCAGGGGGGTGAAAACTGATCTGGCAGATTGCCTGGAAAGGCAGTACCAGAATTAAAAGGGCGATCAGATTTTTCATAATAAAATTGGTTATAAAATGTAAAAATATTAAGAAGGAAGAAATATTCCAACAAGAATCTGTGAATTGCTTTAATCTATCGTCACAATCCCCAGAGGTTTTGCATCCTTCCAATCCCCCCGGGTGAAATCGGGCATATCCACTGAATTTCCTCTGGTATTAACTGATTTACTGCTCAGCTCTATGACCGATGACCATGCTGCTGCATCATACACATCCTGGTCGAGGGGCAGGCCTTTGCGGAGGCAATAACTGAGGCGGGAATCCATGATATAGTCCATCCCTCCGTGCCCCCCGACTTTCTTTGCTGTCTTGCCGATCTTAGCGGCGAGGGGGTGCTCGTATTCCTTCATCAGCTTACTGTAATCTTTTTTCTTAAGCCATTGATGGGATTTTGGTTCCAAAGCGATCTGCTCCACAGGCCATTTCCTGGCCATGCCTTTGGTCCCGCTGATCATATGGATACGGCTGTAAGGCCGGGGACTTGTCGTATCATGCTGTATCATTATGGTCTTGCCGTTCACAGTATGGATGACGGTTGTGTTCATATCGCCAAGTGCATAAGTCTGGATTGCATCGGGACTCAGACTACCGAATTTCTCTTCAGCATACAACGTCATACCAACCTGGTTTGTAGAAATCGAATTAAGATATTCCATGCGGTCGCCGCGGTTGATGCACATGATCTGGGCAACCGGACCAATCCCGTGGGTAGGATAAGGGTTCCCGTTATGGGTCATATTGTATTTCAGCCTCCACATGCCGGCATAGCCGTTCACCCTGTCAAATTTAAGCCAACGCAAATCATGAATGTACGCGCCTTCACCGTACATGATTTCGCCGAAAACACCTTTGCGGGCCATGTTCAGGGTATTCAGTTCGAAGAAATCATAACAGCAGTTCTCGAGCATCATGCAATGCTTCCGGGTTTCCTCGGCCGTATTCACAAGCTCCCAGCAATCCTCAATGGTCATTGCAGCCGGGACTTCGGTAGCCGCATGCTTTCCATGCTTCATGGCATAAACTGAAACCGGGGTATGCCAGAGCCAGGGAGTGCAGCTGTAAACCAGGTCAACATCATCCCTTTCGCAGAGATTTTTCCAGTCTTCCTCCCCGTTGGAGTAACCAACCGGCTCTTTCCTTTTTGCTTTCGTGACGGCCTTCTTGCCTTTCGCCACACGCTCAGGGATGACATCACAGATGGCCGTGACTTCAACGCCTTCAACGAACATCAGCCGTTCCAAGGTGTCCAGCCCGCGCATGCCCAGTCCGACCAGCCCGATCCTGACGGTCTTCAGAGGTTCACAGGCCAGCCCCATCACACTTTTTCCTTTCCTTTCAGGTTCAGGAGGGCGGATGGCATTAACCTTGGAGGCAAAACTGCTGAAATCGGCAAGGGAAGCAGCAGCAATACCCGCAGCTGCAGTCCGTAGGAAGTTACGTCGGTTTGTTTTCATAAGCCGGATCAAAATGACCGGCTAAATTTAGAGAAAAAAGCCTAATTTTGCGCCCTATTTATCAGAGCAATGGCCAATAACGAAGAATTATTCAGGAAGATCATTTCACACGCCAAGGAGTATGGCTTTGTATTTCCTTCAAGCGAATTGTACGACGGATTAAGCGCGGTCTATGATTACGGCCCATTCGGGGTCGAGCTCAAGAACAATATCCGCGAATACTGGTGGAAATCGATGGTACAGTACCACGAGAATATCGTTGGCCTGGATGCGGCGATTTTCATGCATCCCACGGTTTGGAAAGCCTCAGGACATGTGGATGCTTTCAGCGACCCTATGATCGATAACAGGGATTCCAAAAAAAGATACCGTGCTGATGTACTTATCGAGGATCATATCCAGAAGACAGAAGACAAGATATCAAAGGAAGTAGAGAAGGCCAGGGGCCGATTCGGAGAAACCTTCGATGAGAAAATGTACAGGGAAACCAATCCCAGGGTAAAGGAGTACCAGGACAAGATCAATGCAGTCAAAAACCGTTTCTATCCTGCGCTTGAGCGCAACGACCTGGCCGATGTGAAACTGCTGATCGAAGAATTGGGTATTGTTTGTCCGGTTTCAGGAACCAAAAACTGGACCGAAGTTCGGCAATTCAACCTTATGTTCTCAACCCAGATGGGTTCTGTGAATGAGGATGCCAACGAGATCTACCTCAGACCTGAGACAGCACAGGGTATTTTTGTAAATTTCCTGAATGTTCAAAAGACCGCCCGCATGAAGATCCCCTTCGGGATCGCCCAAACGGGGAAGGCCTTCCGCAATGAGATCGTAGCAAGGCAGTTCCTGTTCCGCATGAGGGAATTCGAACAGATGGAAATGCAATTTTTCGTAAAGCCCGGGGAAGAGATGAAATGGTATGAATACTGGAAGGAAGAGCGGATGAAATGGCATCTTTCACTGGGAATCCCCGCGAACAAATACCGCTTCCATAATCATGACAAGCTGGCTCATTATGCCAATGGAGCTGCCGATATTGAATTTGAATTCCAGATTGGCTTCAATGAAATCGTAGGCATTCACTGCTGAACCGATTTTGATCTTTCGGCTCACCAGAAATTCTCTGGACGAAAGATACAGTATTTCGATACCGAACAGAATGAAGGGTATGTGCCTTATGTGGTGGAAACTTCCATAGGCCTCGACCGTACCTTCCTGGCGATCCTTAGCCACGCCTACCGTGAAGAAAAACTGGAGGATGGTTCCGACCGTGTTGTTTTAGGAATCCCTGCAAAACTGGCTCCAATCAAAGTGGCAGTCCTCCCGCTGGTCAAGAAAGATGGTCTTCCCGAAAAGGCCCGGGAGATCATGGACAAACTGATGTACGATCACCGATGCTTCTACGAAGAAAAAGATACAATCGGGCGCCGTTACCGCCGTATGGATGCCCTTGGAACACCATACTGCATTACGATTGACCACCAGACGCTGCAGGATAATACTGTGACCATCCGCGACCGGGATACGATGATGCAGGAAAGGATTGGCGTCGAAGAAATCTCCGCGGTAGTGACGAGAAAGATCAGGGGATAGCTGGATGACTGGATTGCTGGATAGATTGATAACTGGATAGCTGGATGACTGGATCGCTGGATAACTCGATGTGCAGGATGTTTTTTTCTACCTATACTCCTTCGCATTTGGATCAGGGTATTGAATTACATTGATTTTCAGGAGTTTAAAAAATATTTTTCAAAAAGCTTGACTTTTAATGTTAGAAATATATAACTTTGCGTTAGAAATATTTAACACTATCAGGCATGAAAAGATATATTATTCTTCCCTGGCTTTCAGTTTTTATATTGGCTGACGGATTATATATGCTGTTAAGTCCAATGGTGAAAAACACATGGATTGACCTGGTCCAGGGCATTCTCATGACCATCATCGGGCTCTTCGGACTGTACCAGGGAGTATCGGCTGCATGGTCGGCATGGAGGGGAGATCCCCTGAAGGATGAACTTACACGAAAGATCAGATTAAAGGCTTCGTCCATTTCCTTTTATATCTCGATCTGGGTCTGGATCGGACTGATGTTTGCTGAAAAGAACCAGGTCAGGTTTCATTCAGGCATCCTCGGCACGGGGGTACTGATCATGATAGGAGTATATATCATTTCCTCGGTAGTGATCAGGATCAGAGGGCTGAGAGATGAATAACAAGATAAGGGAACTTCGCCTAAGGCTTGACATCACCCAGGACGAACTGGCCAGGAGGGTTGGGGTAAGGAGGGAGACCATAGTGTTCCTTGAAAAGAACAAGTACAATCCCTCCCTTAAGCTTGCGTATGAAATTTCCCGTGTTTTCGGCATGACGATTGAGGAAGTGTTTATCTTTGAAGAACCTGAAACATCATGATGGCCGGATGAAAAAATTCCTGAAACTATTCGTGGTAAGCATGGGCGGGATATTCGCTCTTATCATAATCCTCGCTTTTACTTCGGCTCCGTT
>JAPLDN010000152.1 GCA_026391755.1 Bacteroidota bacterium | reverse complement strand
AGGCTTCCCTGTCATTTTGCTTTTTCTGGTCCACGACGCTAAAAAGAATGGCACCCGACTCGCCAACAGTGAATGAGCCGAATTCAGTAAAAATATCAGGCTCGGGGACTTAGTTTTTTTCGCAGATATTCTTGATTTGTGCAGTAATTTCTTCCGCCATGTATTCATAGTCATATGTGAATTCCAGGGAGTTTTTAATAGGGAACCCACCCCCGATATTCAATCCTGTGAGCTCAGGGCATACTTTTTTCAATTCGCAATAAACCGATACCGATTTGTTCAATTCGTTCCAGTAATACGCTGTATCTTTAATCCCCGTGTTTATAAAGAAATGCAGCATCTTGAGTTCGAACTTCGGATTGTTCCTGAGCCTGTCCATATAAAAAGGGACGATGTCGTTATACCGTATACCCAACCTTGAAGTATAAAAATCAAACTTCGGTTCTTCTTCAGATGCAATGCGGATACCGACTTTCATTTTCGTTTTCAGGTGAGGCTCAAATTTGTCAATCTCAAGCAAACTATCGAGGACAGGCACCGTATTTATAAACCCGTCATGTACAAGGTTAATAATATGTTCTATATACTGGGGTCGTTTAAACCCGTTACAGATGATGTAATTCTCTTTTTTTATCAAGCCCCGTTTATAAAGATCTTCATGGTAATCACCCTGGTAATCAACTTTTGCCATTGCCACATTAAACAGGCGTTTAGCCTTCTGTATTTGCTGACTTATTTTAGGAAGATATGTGATGCGGACAGGGGTTCCATATTGTTTAATAATGTCCATTAACGGGACTTTATGAAAATAAAGCTCATTCTCAATGACTTGAAATTCCGTTTGCGGGAATTCGAAAGTCTGTTCAACCAGGTCACTATACTTTATTTTCATGATCTATTAATTTAATGTAAGTTACTTACTTTAACTTTTTTTACTCAATGCAGATCACTTAGGTTACATATTTTCT
The DNA here is from genome assembly GCA_026391755.1 of Bacteroidota bacterium. Lineage (GTDB taxonomy): Bacteria > Bacteroidota > Bacteroidia > Bacteroidales > FEN-979 > CAIRDP01. Next base: position 2,073 of record JAPLDN010000152.1, on the reverse strand, counting down.
GCAAAAGTAAAATAAATTCACTGCTTTTTCAATTTGTTTGTAAATTTGATTCCGGGCCGTCTTACAGATTCAATTTCATCACAATGAACTATCTATCAGACCATAAATCGGATATTCGCCTCAGAGAAGAGCTTAAAAAGATTATCAACTCCTCCAGGGGCCGGGTTCATACCGACCGACTGGTTGATATCATCAGAAGCAATCCTGAATGGCATAATGAACTCATTGACATTTACTTAAGTAATGAAGAACCATGCAGTCGCAGAATTGTCTGGGCAATTGACCTGTATTCTATTGAAAATCCAGGTATGATACAATCATATCTTGAGAAAATTGCTGACTTACTACCTGTATTCCATCATGACGCATTAAGAAGACACTCCCTGCGTATCTTATCAAGATTCCCTTTACCGGCCGCCTGTTTGGGGAATCTTATTAACATTGGTTTTGATTGGTTACTGTCAACGGTTCATCCGGTAGCGGTTAAAGTATACTGTATGGAAATACTGTATACTATCTCTATTACTGAGCCGGAACTTCGAAAAGAGCTGGCCGATTGCATAGAATACAGGCTTAATGAGGAAACTCCGGGATTTAAAAACCGAGGGTTGAAGATCCTGAAAAAGCTTTCAGTATCTCCATCAGACATCTGATATCTGACATCTGATATCTGATGTCTGATGTCAGATAATCAGAAGGAACTTTATACTTTTGTTCAAAAATTCATGAAGTCAATGTTCAGAATGCTTATCCTGTGTTCCTTCCTGTTCATCCTGGCAGAGGGACATCCGCAGATCACTTTTAAAAACAACCACGATGCCCAGATCTATGTAGCCATGTGCCGTTATATATCTTCCGGGGGGTACTGGATGACCACGGGCTGGTTTACGATCGGAAAGGGCGGCGAACGCCTTGTTTTTGATAAAATATCAGCTTCAGACACTATAGGCTACTGGGCTATGACTACAATTACCGAAGAAAAATTTGAAGGCAAAAAAAACCTGCTGGTGAATGATGATTCAAAATTTACAATCAAGTACGCCGACAAACCGGAAACTGCCGGTACAAACCCCTTATACAGCTGGCGGAAATTCATACTGTTAAGGCTTCCCGCGGGGGCAACAAAAGGGGCCATCAATTTCAAGTAAAATATAATTCATCTTACCTCTTTTATTTTTCAGGGAAAAGTTCTAATTTTGCACCCTCAAAAAATCAGACAATAAATATTTTAATTAAATTTCAACCTCATGCAGAATAAAGGCGCTGTCAAGCTATTTGCGATTATATTCGGTTTAGTTTGTTTGTTCCAGTTGTCGTTCACTTTTATCAGCTACCGGTATTCGGTGAAAGCTGAGGATTACGCCAACGCCCCCGCCGGAAAAGAACTGGCAGCTAAATTAGCCAAGGGCGACCAGGCCCGTTTGGAATACCTGACCGATTCGGTTATAAGGTCAAGGAATGAATATTTCAACGATTCGATGGCTGGTGTGGATGTATACAACATTATCCTTAAAAAGTATACGCTCAAGGACGTAAGGGAACGTGAGATCAACCTTGGTCTTGACCTTAAAGGCGGTATGAACGTAACCATGGCCGTTTCGGTTCCTGAAGTGATCCGTGCAATGTCGGGATACAGCCAGGACCCAACTTTCAATAAAGCCCTCCAGCTTGCAATCCAGAAAGAAAAGAACAGTACGGCCGACTTTGTTGACCTTTTCGCCGAATCCTGCAAACAGGTTGACCCCAATGCCAAGCTTGCCGCTATCTTCAATACGGTTGATTTAAAAGACAAGATCAATTTCAACACCACAAATGCTGAAGTGATCAAAGTCCTTCGTGATGAAACGAATGCAGCCATTGACAGGACTTATAGAATTCTCACAACCCGTATCGACCGTTTTGGTGTTGTACAGCCCAATATCCAGAAGCTGCAAACGGCAGGCCGGATCCTGATAGAGTTGCCGGGTATAAAAGATCCTGAACGTGTTCGTAAACTTTTGCAGGGAACTGCCCAGCTTGAATTCTGGGAAACCTACCAGTTTACACAGCTTCATCCTTACCTGACTGAAGCCA
>JAPLDN010000356.1 GCA_026391755.1 Bacteroidota bacterium | reverse complement strand
AAAAGCAAAGTGATCAGAAGAAATGTTCCCAGCATGCTGGCAAACATAAATTTGAAGAACTGTTTCATATTATAAGAGTTTGGGATTCAATTTAATTTTACCGCAGCAAGTTAATTGTAAACAAATTTCTGTGCAAAAATTTTCTTTCATTTCCCCTGATCCATTGCTAAAATAATTATCATTGCAAGGTATTAATTTGACGGATGAGATTGACCCTGGTTACATATATTGTTTTGCTTTTATTTTTACCGGGTCTTGGAATGGGGCCAAGTAACCATGACATCCCGCAGAAAAAATATCATGCATCAAAGGCTTCGAAGGCGAAAAAAGGGCCAAGCCTGAAGATCATGGCACAGGGCAGGGTCTCTCCTGAGCTTATGAGGAGTTTTATTATTAAATATAACGGGGATGCCGATGCGGCTATGGTGAGCCGCCTGATAAAGACATACATCATCGAGGCAAACCGGGAAGGCGTCAACTACGAGGTAGCCTTTTGCCAGATGTGCCTTGAAACAGGTTTTTTAAAATTTGAAGGCAACATTAGCAAGTATCAGCATAATTACTGCGGATTAGGTTGCATTGATCTGTTCAGCGGGGGAGACTGGTTTGCCAGCATGGAGGAAGGGGTGAGGGCCCATATACAGCATTTAAAAGCTTATGCCAGTTATGAGACGGTGAAAAGCCCGCTTGTCGACCCGCGCTTTAACAATGTAAGAAGGGGCAGCGTAACCGTGGTAACGGAACTGACCGGTAAATGGGCCACTGATCCCGATTACGGGCAGAAAATATCAGCCCTGATAACCAGGCTTTACGGTTTATAGTATTTTCAAATCTATATGCAGCAGGCGGTCTATTTGCTTCTTGGAAGTAACAGGGGCGATCGGGAACAGAATCTTCTTCGGGCCTGTGCCAGGATAAAAGAACGATTAGGAAACATTCTGAAATCCTCCTCAGTGTATGAAACCGAGCCCTGGGGATTTGAAGACAGCATATCGTTTTTTAACCAGGCCGTAGAAATAGAAACAGGTTTAAGTCCCGGGGAACTCTTGTCGGGGATACAGGATATTGAAAAAGAGCTCGGAAGAGTAAGGAATGAGCTGGAATGCGGAGCCGGCTGTTCCTGTGTAACCGAAGCTTATTCCCCGCGTACCATCGACATTGACATTTTGTTTTACGGCTCGGGAATACTGTTTACCGATGAACTGATGATACCTCATCCAAGGCTTCATGAACGAATGTTTACATTATTGCCCCTGGATGAGATTGCACCGGCTTTCATTCACCCTGTTTACCGCAAGACGGTATCGGAATTGTTGCAGCTATGCAATGATAATGGCGAGGTGAAAAGGATCACATTATAGTTCTACGGAGTCAAAGCTCAAAAAAAAAGCCCGGCAAACTGCCAGGCTTTTTTTATCAGTAAACAAACATTACTTCACGATATTCTGGAATTCAGGAGTTTTTGCGAAGTTGTAGAATTCACGGTCACCCTTGGCCTGTGCTTTCAGGTTTGCATCCTGGCAGGCTTTCATCAGGTATTCGTATAACATCTTGCTGTTGTTGTTATGTGCACCAACGATGGCAAGCAGGTAGAATGTTTCAGGAGTCTGAGGAGCACACTTCAGAGTGGCTTCAGCAGCTGCGTTGTTCCCTGATACAAGCTGTGCAAGACCTAAGTTGTAGCTGCACTTGGCATCACCAAGCATGCTGATGGCTTTGGTATAGTTGCCGGCCGGGATCTCATAAATACCAAGGTTGTAGTTTTCTTTCTCGCCAAGCTGCTGGGCTTTCTTGAACTGGGCCTTAGCTTTAGTATAATCCTTTTGCTTGGCAGCAACAACACCAAGGTTATTTTCGATCATGCCGTTGTTCGGGGCAATGCCCTGGGCTTTGGTAAGGTAATCAGCTGCTTTTGCATAATTGCCTTTGGCAGTGTTGGCTGCAGCTGCATTGTTCAAAGCTTTCCAGTTGCCGGGATACTGCTTTGCTGCGTTATCATAGATAGCGAGCTTGGTGGCAGGATCATTGGTAAGGGTAGCTGCATAGAGAAGTTCTTCAACCTTAAGCTTGGAAGGTTCAGACACTGCGTACTTGCTGAGTTCCTCATCGGTAAAGCGGGGCTCATACAGGTTGGCAGTCACTTCGCAACGGCGCAACACAGGTAAAAGCTTGGTTTCGATTTCAGGATAGATCAGGATCATATTGCGGATTTCCTGTTCTTTCTTCAGAGGATCTGCATTTGAGTTGATCACGTTCAGAATCTTGTCTTTATCTTTCAGATTGCTGTTCTGGACTTCCTTGAGGAAACCATTCCAGTCGGGACCATGATGTGCAAGGGGAACATTAACGTCCTTGCCTGCGGCTTCAATGGCAGCCTTTACAGCTTTTTTATCCTTATTGTCTTTATTGGCTTCTTTTGCCCATGCCTTGAACTGGTCGGTCAACCAGACCTGGCCTGTTTTTGAACGGTTCTCAGAAAGGTTTGCATTGAAGGTTTCTTCACCTTCGGGTGAAGCCCAACCATTCATGTCGACACTCTTGATTTTCCATCCCTGGTGGATGAAGCTTCCAACGTCGGTCAGACCTGCTTTTGCAGCATCAGTTTTGTTGAGGCCAAATTTCAGGTCGAGGTCATATTTGTTCTTCTTGAAATAGACAATACCGGTTTTGCTTACAATGACTTCTTTCTGATAACCATGATCGGCAATCAGGCTGGCCTGGTCAGGAATAATACGGGTAGGTGTATAGATCACACCGGGAACCAGGTCGCGGCTCGGAAGTTCGATGAACTTTACTTTTTCCTTGATCTCAGCCTTCTTTGGATAAGTGGTTTCTTTTGCTTCATAGATAACCGGGGCAACTGTGAGCTCGGAAGTATTCATCTCGGGTTTATACGGGAAGGTTGTGTTATATGTAAATGAACCGCCTTCTTTATACTTGACCGGAATGCCTTCGCCTGTAACTTTTTCGCCCTTCAGAGTGATAGCCTTCAGCTCGGTTTGTCCGCCAGCATAAACCAGCACAGGCTGGAACTGCATGGCTGCTTTCTTGGCAAAATATTTTGGCGGGAATGTGCCCTTGATGGTAACAATAACGGAGTCGCCTTTCTCGCTGAGGATGGGAGGCTGGGTTTCGTATTTAACTTCCCCGTAATGTTTTTCCATGTATTTAAGGTTGCCGCCGGTATAACCGAATTTGTAGGCAAGGCCGATAGTGGCAGATGAGTACATGTCGTTTACGACCTGCTTGGCTCCGCCGGGGGTCATATCGAGGATATCTCCATCACGCCATCTCCAATAAATTTCAATGGGAATGGACCAGTGCTGATCGATGTTAAAATCGAACCCGATACCGGCGCCGACTTTGAACTCAAGATTTGTACCTGCGATACCGCTGGTATTGCCCATATTGTTTGGAGCATCTTTTTTGCCGATCCATGCATCATCTGTGTTGGTAAGCAGGTCGGTACGGTGGCCGACAGTCTGGTCAGCACCAACGCCGAAAATCAAATACGATGAAAAAACTCTCTCCGGTTTATATCCAAGGATCCAATTGAGCCAGTTAACGGTCAACTGCAGGTCGGTTTCCCAGGGATAGGCAATAAATTTTTTGCTGATGAAGGCATGCGGGTCAGTGCCACTGTAATCCCATGCGTTCTTTGAATCAACCTGACTTTGAAGTTTTCCATGTGCTATCCTGGCGCGTACTCCGATGACGCGGGTAAATT
>JAPLDN010000067.1 GCA_026391755.1 Bacteroidota bacterium | reverse complement strand
CAATGCGTTAAACCCAAAGGCTTTTATACCAGCAAACACTATCCGGATGGTATAAGGCGAATCAGGTTTATCGATATTGAGACTGGAAGAAGGATGGTGTTTTTAACCAACAATTTCGATCTACCGGCCGTTGACATTGCGTTACTGTATAAATACAGATGGAAAGTCGAGTTATTCTTCAAATGGATAAAGCAGCATCTGAAAGTGAAATCATTCTGGGGAACTTCCCCGAATGCGGTAAAGACGCAGATTTACATAGCAATCATCACCTACTCCTTGGTTGCAATCATAAAAGCCCGGATGAAAAGTTCGCTTACCACCTACGAAATTCTACAGATATTAAGCGCGTCCTTGCTCGATAAAACGCAATTAAAAGTTTTATTAGCAAACCAAAACAATCAAGATTTCAAAGAACAAAACGATATACAGTTGAAAATCAATCTATTTTAACAGGACACTAATGTTGCAAAATAGCTAATTATTAATAAATAAACGTTGCCTAACGAGCCGGCAACCGAGCAATGCGGGCATTGGTGAGGCTTTGAACGGATCTTCCTTTTCTGCGGTTGCAAACAATGCATTCCAGCCGATAAAAGAATAATTCAAGATTTTATCAGTAATCAGATCCGAGTGAATTCATTTCCTTCTGAAGTGAGTTCACTCGTTTGATATTGGCTTTTAATGATTGAATTTCCCCGTAATTATTTTTTTTAGTGTCAACTTGGATGAACGCCGTCAATATATTTTGAAATTCATTAAATATGCAGTTCAGGTGTTTGAACACGAAATGATTTCCGTTAGGGAAGGAATACCGTTCTACAATTAGGTTCAAATACCGATCGATTTCATTTAAGCAATTGCGGACATTTTTTTCGATTTCCTTATTGCCGTTCTCAGGATCCAAAATGAACCATCGACGACGGTACATTGCGAAGTAATCAATATACATTTGATTAATCTCCGCAAGATAATTATTCAGTTCATCATTAACAGCTGTAATCGCCGTTATAATTGCTTTTTCGCTTGTTTTACAAACAGTTACGTCGTTTCCAAGCCACAGACGGTAGGTCCGCTGCTTCTGGTATGTAGCTGATTTTTCGGGAGTTGAGTAGTTTTCAAGCTTAATCTTTCTCATTTTTGGGCTGTTTTTTGCCATTTCGCAAAATTTTAACTATTTGAGCCACAAAGATATACACTTTTTTGTTTTTCTTATAATTAATATTATGTTAAGTAGAAATGTTAAAGTGACCATTGATCAATTAATAGAAGATCAATATTTGGACCAAGGATACTAAAAAAGTCCTGCCCTGCTTAATGCAAAAAAAAAGCCGCCCTACCCGGACGGCTTTTAAATATCTGATAACCCCTATTTCTTTTGAACCGCGTTAATTTTTTCATTAATCGCTTTGATCTTATCATTCTTCTGCTGCCTGATATAAATCTGCTTCAGAGAATTTAATGTCGAAACATCCGTGGGTTGCATTTCAGTTGCTTTTTCAAGATACGGGATCGCGGCTTCAAGGTATTTATCAGCCTGGGCTTTCAGTGTCTTGTACTCGGCTTCTGCATCCAATGGCAGATACTTTGCCTTATCATCGTAATAAACAGCTTTGTTAACATACAAAGCACCGAGGTTAAATACCGGGTCAAAGTAATCGGGCTTCAATTGAATAGCCTTCTTATAGGCGTCCACTGCATTGTTGAACATTTGCTCCCTTACATCTGCCTTCCTGGTAGTGTCATCCACCAATTTATTGTATATCGTACCCAGAGCATAGTATATACTTGGGTTTGCACTGTCCTTTTTAGCAGCCGTATTGAGGTTGCTCAGTGCTTTATCGGTATTATTAAACGTCAGATAGATATTGGTTTCGGCGAGGAATAATGGCATATTCCCAGGATAAATTTTCTGGCCTTCACGTATTACAGCCAATGCCCCGGTCGAATCTTTTTCCTGACGATATAATTCAGATAAAGAAGCATATATGCTTACTGATTTAGCTTTAAGCTTTAACAGATTAATATAGTATTGTTTAGCCTGGGCCCTCTCATTTGCCAGTGTTGCACAGGTAGCAGCATAGAACAAGGATAAAGTATCAGGAATATTGATAGCTGCAAGAGCAGAATAGCTATGGTCAAAAGCGAGCATGGCATCCTTGTAATCCTTTTTACCGTAAAAATCCACAGCCTGGTTGAAGAAAGTATTTCTTTGCCAGTTTACTTTCTGGAAAATATCTTCGGCAAACTCCCTTTTTTCATCAAATTTCGTGGCCTGTTTATAGGATTCCAAGGCTTTTGTGAGTGGTTCAGGGTCAAGTGCTTTGAACTTGTCGTCCTTGGTTATGGCAATTTCTGAATAACAACTTGCCTTCCTTCAGGTAGTTAGACGCTGTCTGGCGGACAGATTTTTGACCAAATGCGAGTGAAATGGAGATGACCATTAACACCAATAATACTATCCTTTTCATGTGTAGAGAATTAAGTTTCAATTTCGAAGCGGCAAATTTATAAAAAGCCCCCTTATAAATAAAGATACTCAGTAAATTAATTTTCTTCATTTACTGATGGATTATCAATCTCAGATGAACCAGTTCCATCACCTGTTGCCTGGTTAATTTCTTCCCTTGGAATTTCTTCTTCTTCAGCCCCTTCTTCAACTTCAACTTTGGCAACGGCTGCAATAGCGTCACCCTCATTGATCTTGATAAGCCTTACACCCTGGGTTGCACGTCCGACTATCCTGAGATCAGCAATTGCCATACGGATAATGATCCCCGATTTGTTAATGATCATGAGATCATCGTTGTCGGTGACGTCCCTTACTGCGATCAGCGGACCTGTTTTATCGGTTATATTGATGGTTTTTACGCCTTTACCGCCACGATTTGTTACCCTGTAATCATCTATGTCGGACCTTTTTCCATACCCGTTCTCGGAAACAACCAATACCTCCCTTTGCTGGTCTTTAGGCAGGCATATCATTCCAACAACCTCATCATTTTTATTACCAAGGGTGATACCTCGAACACCGGAAGCATTACGCCCCATAGGCCTTACCTTGATTTCATTAAAGCGAATAGCCCGGCCTGAACGCAGAGCCATCAGAACCTCATCCTCTCCATGGGTCAGTTTTGCTTCAAGCAGCTGGTCGCCTTCATTGATATTGATTGCAATTATGCCATTCTGGCGTGGTCTTGAATATGCCAACAGCGAGGTCTTTTTTATGGTTCCCCTCTTAGTGCATAAAATTATATAATTGGTTGAACAGTACTCTTCGTCCTTGAGATCCTTTACATTGATAAAAGCCCTGACCTTATCGTCAGGTTCAATATTAATCAGGTTTTGTATAGCCCTCCCCTTAGAGATCTTAGTGCCTTCAGGAATCTCAAAAACCCTGAGCCAGAAACATTTGCCCTTTTCTGTAAAAAACAGCAGGTAGTTGTGGTTAGTAGCTACAAACAGATGTTCCAGGAAATCTTCATCCCGTATGTCGGATCCCCTGAATCCTTTCCCTCCCCTATTCTGCCTGCGGTATTCCGATAGGGGAGTACGCTTGATATATCCCATGTGCGAGATAGTGATCACGACATTCTCATTCGCAATGACATCTTCCATCCTGAAGTCAGCTGCTGCATAAACGATCTGGCTGCGTGATTCGTCACCGTATTTTTCCTTGATCTCCCTCATCTCCCCTTTTATGATGTCCATCCTCATATATTCATTTGCAAGGATAGCTTTCAGGTGTTCGATAAGTTTGATCAGTTCCTCGTATTCGGCCTTGATCTTATCGCGTTCAAGCCCGGTCAGTCTTTGCAGCCTCATATCAAGGATTGCCCTAGACTGGATCTCGCTAAGTGAGAAACTCTCCATCAGGCCATTCCGTGCATCATCGGGTGTCCTTGATTCCCTGATCAGTTTAATTACCGCATCAAGGTTGTCAAGAGCAATCAGAAGTCCTTCAAGAATATGGGCACGCTTCTCAGCTTCGGAAAGTTCAAATTTCGTCCTCCGGGTGATCACATCATGCCTGTGGTTCACAAAATGCACAATGAGATCTTTTAAATTGAGAGTTACCGGACGGCCATGTACAAGTGCGATATTATTGATATTGAAGGATGTCTGCAATGGGGTCATCTGGTATAACTTATTGAGCACCACATTTGTAATGGCCTCCTTTTTAAGTTCATACACTATGCGTACCCCCGAACGGTCCGATTCGTCGCGAATGTCGGTTATCCCTTCAATTTTTTTGTCATTTACAAGCTCAGCTGTCTTCTTGATCATTTCCGCCTTGTTCACCTGGTAAGGAACAGACGTAACAATGATCTTCTCCCGGCCGTGATCATCCTGTTCTATCTTGATCTCACCGCGCATCATTACCCTTCCCCTGCCCGTATGATAGGCTTCCTTGACACCCTCATAGCCGTAGATCACACCACCGGTTGGAAAATCCGGGGCTTTGATAAACTTCATCAGTTCATCAATGGTTATTTCCCTGTTATCTATATAGGCAATAATCCCGTCGATTACCTCGCTGAGGTTATGGGGGGCCATGTTGGTGGCCATCCCGACTGCAATCCCGGATGCTCCGTTGATCAGGAGATTAGGAATCCTGCATGGCATAACAGTAGGTTCCTGCAGCGAATCATCGAAATTAAGCTTAAAGTCAACTGTGTCTTTTTCAATATCGGCAACAACCTCTTCAGCAATTTTCCTCATCCTTGCCTCGGTATACCTCATAGCTGCAGGATTGTCCCCATCCATTGAACCAAAGTTTCCCTGCCCGTCTACCAGTGGGTACCTGAGGCTCCAATCCTGGGCCATACGCACCATTGCATCATAAACCGATGTATCTCCATGGGGATGGTACTTGCCGAGGACCTCCCCTACTATTCTTGCTGATTTCTTATACGAACGGTTCGAAAGTACTCCGAGTTCATACATCCCGTATAGCACCCTGCGATGAACAGGCTTCAATCCATCCCTTACATCAGGTAAAGCCCTGGCTACAATTACCGACATGGAATAGTCGATATATGCAGTCTTCATCTGGTTCTCTATGTTTACCTGAACAATCTTCTCTCCGGATTCCATTTTTTCCATTTTTAATCTATTGATTTTCAGGAAAATAATATTTTATTCTCCTGTCAACAAAAATAGCGAAAATCCACTTTATAACCAATGAAAAAAGCATTAATATTTTACCCTCTTATGAACACGGAAATGTTAATAATTAAAGGCCTTTCGTTATGATTATCATAAATTCGATTGTATTTTTGGGCTGTTGCCATTTTTACCGATAAAAAAAATCTGGCTTGATTATTGTAAACTATTCTTTGCAGGTACAAATTAAAACGTATTATTATATTTTATTTGAAGCCTGCAACGTTATTAATGAGAAAGGATAAATTGAATGGAAGCTAAGTTTTCACAGCGTGTCAAAGACGTTTTAATATACAGCCGGGAAGAAGCACAACGTTTGGGGAATGATTATATCGGCCTTGAGCACCTTGTCCTTGGGATTATCAGGGAAGGTGAAGGCCTTGCAATCAAGATACTGAGAAACCTTGGAGCAGACCTGAAAGAGATACGTGGCAAGATTGAACAGGCTGTCGCCAGCCACAAAGAAAGGCCGGTGGGTGCAGAAAATATTCCCCTTATAAAACAGGCCGAAAGGGCGCTTAAAATAACCTACCTTGAGGCCAAGGTATTCAACAGTGAACTTATTGGGACAGAACACCTTCTCCTTGCCATCCTGAAAGATGAAAATAATCTTGTAACTAAAACATTCGGCAATTTTGGCATAAGTTATGACAGTTTCAAGGAAGAGCTTAGGGCAACTATGACTTCCGGCCGGGACGAAAGGCTGATGCCACCCCAGAATATTCTGCCTAAGGATGAAGAGGACGAAGAACAGGAGGAAGGTGGAAAATCCTTTCTTTCAACACCAAAACGATCGGGCGAAACTAAATCCAAAACCCCTGTTCTCGATAATTTCGGAAGGGATATCACAAGAGCTGCAGAGGAAGGCCGCCTTGACCCTATCGTAGGCCGGGAGAAAGAGCTTCAGCGAATTGCGCAGATCCTGAGCCGCCGTAAGAAGAATAATCCTATTCTCATTGGTGAGCCCGGTG
>JAPLDN010000150.1:1739-2804 GCA_026391755.1 Bacteroidota bacterium | reverse complement strand
TCATGGTATACATGACCGGGATAGTGCTGGCCGTGCTTATCTCCCTGGTCTTCAAAAAATTCATATTTAAGAATAAAGAGGCGCCATTCGTTATGGAACTGCCCCCTTACCGGATGCCCACCGTGCGGGTAATCATGAGGCATATGTGGGAGAAGGCCCGGCAATACCTTAAAAAGATGGGAGGGATTATCCTTATTGCTGTTATCATCATATGGGCCCTTGAATATTTTCCCGGTGGCAGCAGCATGAGTAAGGCAGAGCGCCTGCAACATTCCTATATAGGGAAGATTGGCAAAGTAATAGAGCCTGTGATAGCACCTCTCGGTTTCGACTGGAGGATGGGTGTAAGCCTGATTACAGGGGCAGCAGCAAAGGAAGTCGTTGTAAGTACCATGGGTGTTCTTTATGGCACCCCTTCGGCGGATGAGGTAAGCCCCAAGGCCGATCTTACCACAAAACTGCAAGCCGTAACTTATGAAAGCGGAACCATGAAAGGAAAGAAAGTATTTACACCCCTGGTAGGGTTTTCCTACATACTGTTTATCCTGATCTATATGCCTTGCATAGCGGTGGTCGCAACGGTCAGGCGGGAATCGGGCCACTGGAAATGGGCACTGTTCCTCATAGTTTATACAACAGTCCTGGCCTGGTCTCTCTCCTTTATTGTATACCAGCTGGGCTCCTTAATTCTCTGAAACATGATGATTCAATATATCATTGTCGGTTCGATCATAGCTTCTGCCCTTGGAAGCGTTGTTTATAAACTGATCCGTTCTATCGAAAAACCCGCCGTCAAATGCGATGGATGCGCCTCCGGATGCGGGGGATGTGCGATCGGGGAACTGAAAGCAAAAAAACCTTGAGAAAAAATATTTGTATCCTTTTTATTTTATCCGTATGATTCATTATATTTGATCTGTTCTTTCAGGTTTAAAATAATCCGATGTTACTAAAACCCGCGATAAGCTTTGAGCAATATCTTAAACGTCGCGGCTATACGTTCTTATCGTTTGACCAGGCGATTTTTAAAACGATCAGGAAAAGTTTCTCTCAAAAAAGCTTCTG
>JAPLDN010000150.1:0-1689 GCA_026391755.1 Bacteroidota bacterium | reverse complement strand
TGCGGATTCTGGAGGATGTGGAATCCTTATTCAGGGTATGTTTTTTTTCTGTTGTATTCTTTGTTGGGTGGGAACAGGAAACGGCCTTTAGCCATTTCTTTCATTTTTATTACCAGTGGTTTTGTTTTTCATGACCTGATTATTTTACTGGTTACCGGGAGTGTCTCGATCGTGTTTACCGTAACCTTCTCAATTTATTCGATGATCTTTAATATTGAACACAGGATGCTCGAATTAGGGAAAGGAGTTAATTCCTATATATCCCGAAAAAATTTATTCCCCCTGAGATTTCATGTAATGGTAAATATGACCTTACTGGCCTTACCCCTGGCTGCAGGCTTTTTTATTAATTTTCTTGTTTTCCCTCATTCGGTAATTAACAGATTATTCCACTGAAACTGAGGTGAAGTGTAAATGACCTGAAATGAAACCTGCTGCCGGTATTCGTGTTTTGATGTCGCTTTTTCTGTTTTGCAGCCATTGCTTGCCGGCACAATCCTGGTATTTTATCAAAGAAAAGAACGGCATTAAAATCTATACGCGTATCCCAGAATATTCAAGTTTCAAATGTTTTAAAGGCGAAACCATACTCCATGCCAGCATGAAGGAGATCGGCATGTATATTGGCAATGTAAAGAACTTCAACTGGTGGGATAAAAACATCAGGGACCTTAAGGTTCTTGAATCGGATTCGGATAAACACGTAAAATACTATTTTATTTATGATGTAACGTGGCCATTGAATGATCGGGATATTTGTGTGGATGTTGTTATAAGCATTGACAGTGTTAGCGGAGTAAAAGTAGTTTATGCCAAGCCTTTGCCGGGAGTTGTACCTGAGCAGGAAGGCATCGTAAGGATAAAGAATTACTGGCAGAAGTGGACATTGACCCCCATCGATAAAAACTCGGTGCATGCCATACTGGAAGGATTTGTGGATCCCGCCGGAAGCGTTCCGGCATGGTTATATAATATGGTTATCGTTGAAACTCCTTTGAAAGTAATGGGAGGTATTAAGCAGAAAGTTGAGGCTGCACACAGGGATTAAGACTTTTTGGATGGAATTGTCATAAGATTTTTTAACCAAATTCAGCTTATTCACCAACTCCCCATCTATCCATTTTCTATCTTTGCTTTCTAAACCATATTGCCATGTCCCACGGTATTTGCCTCCTTAGCATCGTCCCGGTTCGAACCAGACCTTCTCATCAAGCTGAAATGTGCACCCAGCTTCTTTTCGGTGAATTATACACTATCCTTCAATCTGAGAATGAGTGGTTGAAAGTAGGCCTTGAATTCGATGGTTATGAAGGCTGGATCAATGCTAAAGGCCATGCTTCAATTTCTGTAAATGAGTTCGATTCATTAACTGAAACCAATGCGCGCTGCGCCATCGATCTTGTGCAGCTGGTCACCAATGAAACTAAAAAGGAACAGTTCCCTATACTATACGGCAGTTCCCTTCCCGGGATAGAAGAGTTCAGGATGCAGCTGGCCGATCAAATCTTTGTATACGACGGACAGGTTTCCATGGTATCGGATTTTGAAGAAGGCGACGAAGAGGGTCCCGAAGACCTTATGGAACTCAAACATGACCTGGTACATGACAGTATGCAATTTCTTGGAGCGCCTTACCTCTGGGGAGGACGTTCGCTTTTCGGTATTGACTGCTCAGGCTTTGTTCAGATG
>JAPLDN010000274.1 GCA_026391755.1 Bacteroidota bacterium | reverse complement strand
ATCCATAATAATTTAATTAATAAACCGCATGAGGGTTGTCCGTTCACTTTGTATTTTTCTTTCGTTTCTGATAGCCCCGTATTTCCTTTTTTCCCAGGAATCGGTAAGTTCCGACACTACACAAAAAAAGGTTAAAATAATTGAAGATGATGCCGTTGTGTCTATGCTTGACAGCCTGGCAACACTCAAAGTTTTTTCCGACGGCTCTTCTCCCCATGCACTGAAATACCCTGCCTGGAGTAATTACACGGAAACTGAAATCCCTTATTTCTCTGATTCTGTTTATGCGGCCAGGATAGCGGTTATGAATGAAAACTCGCCATTTGAATACGTTTATAATTACGAAGTAAAGAAATTCATCGAGCTGTATGCCGTTAGAAAACGCAAGCTTACAGCACGCATCCTTGGCCTTTCGGAGATCTATTTCCCTTTGTTTGAGGAACAGCTCGATCGCTTCAACATGCCACTGGAATTAAAATACCTTGCGGTGATTGAATCGGCTTTAAATCCGATAGCCAACTCAAAGGCAGGAGCAAAAGGCCTCTGGCAGTTCATGTACGGAACTGGTAAAGTTTACGGATTGAAAGTCAGTTCATATGTCGATGACCGTTACGATCCGTTTAAGGCCACGATTGCAGCATGTGAGCACCTACAGGACCTTTACGATATCTACGGGAACTGGTCACTGGCCCTGGCGGCCTATAACTCAGGAGCCGGCAATGTGAATAAAGCCATACGCAGATCGGGAGGCCTGAAGAATTTCTGGGCCATTCACAAATATCTGCCAAAAGAAACAAGGTCGTATGTACCTGCATTTATTGCAGCAAGTTATGTGCTTGCATATGCCAATGAACATAAGATATACCCGGTAGATCCTGGAATCCTGTATTACGAAGTGGACACAGTCACAGTTAAACACCCGCTTACTTTCGACCAGCTGTCGGAAATGCTGAACATTCCCTGGGATGAGGTCGCTTTCCTTAATCCTGCCTATAAAAAAGGTGTCATCCCGGCAACACCGGAAGTGCCCTATAAACTGAGACTGAGGAAACGGTATATTGCCGATTTCATTAACAATGAAAACGCAATTTATGCTTTCAGGACAAAGAAGGCAATGTCGGAAGACGCAAGCCTCGCTGCCATATATGCAAGTTACAGGGAAACAGAGCAGTATACCGTGAAAAAGGGAGAAACAATGGCCAGTATTGCAAAGAAGTTCCATATGAGCATACCGGAACTTAAAGCCCTTAATAACATTAAGAAGAACGCAGTAAAACCTAAGCAAAAGATATTTGTGTATGTTCCGGGCTCGGCACCGAAAATTCCCGATTCCCTGGTTCACAAGCAGGAACTTATTGTTAAAGCCGATTCTGTAAAGACGGTTATAGTGCGGAAAGATACTGTAAAACCTTTGGCCACGGAGCCTAAACCCGAAGTGACTGTTTCCAAAACTCATGTAGTAAAAAGCGGTGAATCGCTGGGTTTGATAGCCAGCAAATACAATGTTACAGTAAATGAGCTCATTAGCTGGAATAATCTCTCGTCAAGCAAAGTCATTGTTGGCCAGAAAATCAAAATCAAGGGAAGCGCGCAAAAACCAGGTGTCCCTGAAACAGCGGCCCCTAAATCCACTGCCTCAAAACAAGATACTAAAACTTCCTCAGGTAATGCTAAGTTTTTCTTTTATACGATACAGTCGGGCGACAACCTCTGGGATCTTGCCGACGAGTTTAATGTGACTGTTGCACAGATCAAGAATCTCAACGACATAAAAAATGCTTCTTACCTGAAGCCGGGACAAAAGATCAAGATCCCCAAATAAGCCTTTGCCGCTTCGCCCTCGGGCATCAAATCCCATTAATGAAAATAAAATATTTTCAAGCTTTTGTCGGAATTATAAAAATTTATCGTAATTTTGACCATTCGGTTAAACTCATAGTTTAATCTAATTGGTTTAACTATATGGATAAAACACAACATACTGAACTAAAAATACTTGAAGCGGCCCGACTTGTCTTTCATCAAAAAGGCTTCAATGGGGCAAGGATGCAGGAAATCGCCGACCTTGCAGGAATAAACAAGGCATTGCTTCATTACTATTTCAGAAATAAAGAATCTCTTTTTGAGAAAGTGTTCAATGAAACCTTTTGTCAAATGGCTTCAAAAATGAGCGAGATCTTCCTTTCTGAAATGACATTAATGTCAAAAATCGGCATCTTTGTAAACTTTTATCTCAATTTTATTTCACGTCATTCCTATGTTGTACAGTTTATTATTAATGCCCTGCACGACAAACCTGAGCAGCTGAGAGAAGTTATCCTCAAACAAAACCTGGTGCCGGAACTACTTCTTGAACAGATCAGGAAACAACTTAAAGAAGAAATGGGGCTTGATATCGATCCACTGCATGTCTATGTTAATATTTTGGGACTTGTAGTGTTCCCCGTTCTTGCAAAGCCTCTCATCCAATCGATGTTCAAGGTTTCCGACGAGAGGATGGAGACTTTTTTTGAACAGAGAAAAAAAATTGTTCCTACATTTATCGAAAACGCATTGAAAGGATATGAAAAGGATAAAAGCTTGGTTTAGACTTCCTTACCTTCTGCCGGTACTTTTTTTTACAGTTCCAGGCATTCAACAGCTTGCAGCCCAGGACACAATAACCCTCGATTTCTGCTATCAGCAGGTGCAAAAAAACTATCCCCTGATAAGGCAGGCAGGCCTGCTCGATAAATCAAGCGACCTCCGGACTAAAAACCTGAATAAAAATTACCTCCCGGCTTTCAACGTTAATGGAAGCGCCAGCTGGCAAAATGAAGTGACTGAAGTCGTGATCCCCCTGCCGGCAGGCCTGCCACAGCTACAAGGTCCTGTAATTCCAAAAGATCAGTATAAGCTTACCCTCGATGTCAGTGAATCGATTTATGACGGCAATGTTACAAGTTATCAGAAAAAACTCGAAAAATACAACCTCAATGTTGACAAGAAAAACGTAGATGCCAACCTCTACCTTTTAAAGGACCAGGTTAACCAGTTTTATTTCAGCATACTTCTCACCCAGCAAAATATTGAATTGTTAAAGGAGACCAAACGCCAGCTGGAATCAAAACTTGGTGAAGTGGAATCGGCCGTTCGAAACGGAATCTCACTTAAAATGAACCAGGACCTGATCAGGGCCGAAATCATCAAGCTTGAACAAAACATCTATGAATTATCCATGGATCGCTTCGCCAGCATAAGGATGCTCTCAGAACTTATCTCCTCGCCCATGGACGAGAATTCTGTTTTCAAAATACCTGTCATCAACCTGCCGGGAATGACCTATGAAAATAAACGCATAGAATACGAGATTTATACTATCCAGAAGGACCGGACCAGCCTCCTGAAAAATATGGTAACAACGAAATGGAATCCCAAATTCTGGGCTTTCGGACAGTTTGGACTCGGAAGGCCGGGATATAATTTCCTGTCTAGTGACATTGCGCCCATGTTCATGGTGGGGGCAAAACTTACCTGGAATCCATGGAACTGGAACGCCAACAGGAATGAAAAAAAAATCTATGACATCCAGGGCGAAATCATTAAGAATCAGCAGGAATCTTTTGACAAAAACATTAAAGTCACAACACAGAGAAATATTGCAGATATTACCAAGCTGTCGGAACTCCTTCTGAAAGACAGGGAACTTATTGACCTGAGAACAGGTATCACTAAAACTGCTTCTTCCCAGTTAACCAACGGGGCTATCACATCAAGCGATTATATTCTCAGGGTCAACGACGAAACCCAGGCCAGGATGGGCCTGGAAATCCATAAGATACAGCTTATCAAAGCAAAAATCTCTTACTTGTTCAACCTGGGTAAATTGTAATTTTATTTAGTAACACCACCGACAATGAAACGCTTTCTTCTTGGAATTTTCGCAGGGATTGCCCTTGCATCCTGCAGTAACGACAAAAACAAACCGGATGCCTACGGCACGTTTGAAGCCACGGAAGTGATGGTCTCATCCCTCGCAACAGGCCAGATCCTTAAGTTCGACATTGAGGAAGGACAGGTCCTCGATTCGGGGAAACTGGTTGGCTGTATCGACACCACCGATCTATGGCTTAAAAGAAAACAGGCTGTCGAAACCCGCGATGCCACGGCCTCGAGGAAGGATGATGTAACTTCCCAGATCGCTGTACAGGAGCAAAACCGTGAAAATGTGCTGATTGAAAAGAACAGGGTTGAACGCCTTCTAAAGGACGGGGCGGCAACCCAGAAACAAATGGACGACATCAACGCCAGCCTTAACCTGATCGACAAGCAGGTCGCTTCCCTTAAAATACAGTTCGGTGGCATTTCCAGCCAGGTTGGGTCAATCGGCCAGCAGATCGCCCAGCTTGACGAGTCGATCAGGCGTTCAAGAATCATTAACCCCGTCAAAGGCACCGTTCTGACTAAGTATGCCGAAAAAGACGAGGTGGCAACGTATGGTAAGCCTTTATATAAAATCGCCGACCTTTCGGAAATTATCCTGAGAGCTTATGTTGGCGGATCGCAACTTCCCTATATCAAACTGGGTAATGTAATCGACGTTGCGTTTGATAAAGACGAGAAGACCAATACACATGTCCAGGGCGTTGTTTCCTGGATATCCCCCTCGGCTGAGTTTACACCCAAAACTATTCAGACCAAGGAAGAAAGAGTGAACCTGGTATATGCTGTGAAAGTCAGGATTAAGAATGACGGCTCTATGAAGATCGGCATGCCGGGTGAAATCAGATTCATGAACACACCAAACCAAAAACCATAAATATGAGAAACATCATCAAAACTTCAGTTGTATTATTTTTGCTGCTCACTTCGTCAATGCAGGGCTGGTCCCAGACCCATAAGCCCGATGACATCGTCGGCACCTGGCTGAACCAGGAAGCAACCGGTAAGATTACTATTTATAAAGAAGGCGATAAGTATTTCGGAAAACTTGTGTGGTTAAGAACACCTCTTGACTCAATTACCGGGCAGCCTCGTACCGATAAAGAAAATCCTGACGCAACGCTGAAATCGACCCCGCTGATCGGGCTTGTCAATCTTAAAAACTTCACCTTTGACGGGAAAGCTGAATGGTCGGGGGGAACAATTTACGATCCTAAAAACGGGAAAACCTACAAGTGTTATATCCAGTTTGAATCGGCCAACAAACTAAAGATCAGGGGTTATATTGGTGTTTCATTGCTTGGCAGGAATACCTTCTGGACAAAATCATTCATGCAGTAAATAAAACCATGCCTGCCATCATCGTCGAACATCTCGCCAAACACTTCAGCACAGTCAAAGCACTGGATGATATTTCATTCAGTGTGGACAAAGCTGAATTGTTTGGCTTTATAGGTCCGGATGGCTCAGGTAAAACAACCTTGTTCCGAATACTCACCACCCTGCTTGTCCCCGATAAAGGGAATGCAACGGTAAACGGACTGGATGTGGTGAAAGACTACCGGAAGATCAGGCAGGATATTGGCTATATGCCCGGCAGGTTCTCACTTTATACCGACCTCAGTGTTGAGGAAAACCTGAATTTCTATGCCACGGTCTTTGGCACAACTGTTGAAGAAAATTATGATCTGATCAGGGATATTTATAGCCAGATAGAACCGTTTAAGAAGCGAAAGGCAGGCAAGCTTTCGGGAGGCATGAAACAGAAGCTGGCATTATCCTGCGCCCTCATCCATAAGCCTTCTGTTCTCATCCTCGATGAACCTACAACCGGTGTTGATGCAGTTTCAAGGCTTGAATTCTGGGAAATGCTTAAACGACTAAAGAACAGTGGCATCACTATAGTTGTTGCAACCCCTTATATGGATGAAGCCAGTTTGTGCGACCGGATAGCCCTGATCCAGGGCGGAAAGCTTATGGCTATCAGCACTCCATCCGAAGTCATAAAAACATATCCATGGAAACTGATTTCTGTAAAATCTGATGATGTTTTCAGCCTGCTCAACGATCTGAAAACTTTCCCCGGGGTACATACGGTATTTGCCTTCGGACAGTCGGCCCATGTCTCATTTAAAGACCGGGATTCGAGAGCAAATTTACTTTCTGAATATTTGCAGGGAAAAGGTCATTCGGGTATTACAATCAGCCCTGCCGAAGCCAATATCGAGGATTGTTTCATGGAACTGATGATAAAACCGTGATGTATAATCCTCAGGCCGAAAATATAATCGTCGTCAGGGACCTGGTGAAGAAATTCGGTTCCTTCACCGCCAATGACCACCTGAGTTTCGATGTGAAAAAAGGTGAAATATTCGGCTTCCTGGGAGCGAATGGAGCCGGTAAGACCACGGCAATCAAGATCTTATGCGGACTCTCCTACCCAACATCAGGTAAGGTCAACGTGGGCGGGTTCGATATCTATAAAGAGAGGGAGAAGATCAAAAAGAATATTGGTTATATGAGCCAGAAGTTCTCTTTGTACGACGATCTTACCGT
>JAPLDN010000158.1 GCA_026391755.1 Bacteroidota bacterium | reverse complement strand
GACTACACGTTTTTTCGATGTATAAAACTTTAGGGAATCGGGGAACTTTATACTGTCGGGATGTATGAGTTCACCACGCTTTACCCGCTTGGCGAAGTCCATGTAATACTTATCAACCCCTTCAGCATAAGACTTCTGTATACAACGGCCCGAAGGAGTATGGTACCTGGCTGTTGTAAGCCTTACCTGGGAACTGTCGGGAAGAGAGAAAGGCCTTTGAACCAATCCTTTACCAAATGACCGCCGGCCTACAATCACGGCACGGTCCCAGTCCTGTACAGCGCCGGCTACGATCTCGCTGGCCGAAGCTGAATTCTCGTTCATCATAACCACCAGTTTGCCCTGCTGAAACAAGCCTTTTGGAGTGGAAGAATAGTCTTCGCGCGGACTGTGGACACCCTCGGTATACACGATAAGCTTTCCCGCATCGAGGAACTGGTCCGAAAGGTCGATAGCTGTACCCATATACCCCCCTGAGTTATTGCGAAGGTCGAGGATCAGGTTTTTCATCCCCAGGGCTTGGAGTTTGAGTGTTGCGTCAATGAACTCCTGGAGGGAAGTCTGTGCAAAACGGTTCAGGTTGATATACCCCGTTTCGGCGTTGATCATATAATATGCATCAATACTGTTGAGGGGAATTTTATCACGGATAATCGAGAAATCGATCAGTCCTTTCTTTCCGACCCTTAAAACAGCCACTTCAACCTTACTGCCTTTTTTACCTCTTAAATGATCCAGCACATACTGGTTCGTGACATTCTTGCCGGTTGCTGCCTGCCCGTCTATCATCACGATCTTGTCACCCGGCATTACACCAAGTTTCTCACTGGGCCCCCCCGAGATGGTATGCACAACATTAATCGTATCGCGCAGTATTTCAAACTGGATACCCACACCTTCAAAATTGCCTTCAAGGGGTTCATTCGCTTTCTGCACATCCTTTTTGGAGATGTACATTGAATGAGGGTCAAGCTCCTTAAGAGTTTCTATTATGGCCTTTTCTACCAGTTTACCGTCATTCACGGTATCTACATAAGCAAATTCGACCATCTGGAGAAAAGCGCTGTATTTTTTAAGACCGGCATACAGGTCCTTTTGACTTTGTGCCTGTGCCTGCATCCCTCCAGGCATCCATAATACAACAACCATGGCCACCAGGAGCAGGTATCTTTTATTTTTTATCATATCTTTACTCTTAAACCCCGTTTACAATAATTTGCAAAATTATCCATTTTTGGCATACCTTTTGACGTAGCTTTCTGATTTAACTAATTTTAACCCCTCTTAACACAACCTTAACAAGTTCCGTTTTGTTTGAAAAACCGTATACAGATCCTTTACAGGAAGAACAAAAACGCTTTCTGCAAAGCATGATCTTCCCTGTTTTGTTTGTCATCCTGCTTTGGCTGATAAGGATAGCCGATGCCTTATGGGACATGGGGATGAATGAGTATGGCCTGATTCCTCTTAAGGCTGCGGGTTTGATTGGAATCATCTCCGCCCCTCTCCTTCACGCCGGATTTTCGCACCTCTTCGCTAATACGATCCCACTGCTTGTCCTTGGTTCCCTGCTTTTCTATTTTTACCGCCCCCTTGCATGGAAAATATTCTTCCTCATCTGGTTGATGACCGGCCTGTGGGTATGGGTATTTGCCAGGGGAAATGCAGCCCATATCGGGGCCAGCGGGATCATTTACGGACTGGCTTCCTTCCTGTTTTTAAGCGGGATCATTCGGCGAGAGCAAAAACTGATGATCATCACACTGCTGGTCACATTTTTGTACGGCAGCTTGCTGTGGGGGCTGTTTCCCCAGTTCTTCCCAAAAGAGCATATTTCCTGGGACTCGCATCTCATGGGCTTGCTTTCGGGGGTGCTGCTGGCGATCTATTACAGGAAATCCGGCCCCCAGAAGAAAGTATATGAATGGAACGATGAGGAAGTGGAAGATGGTGAAGACGCTTACTGGAAGTCAACTTCCACCGAAGAAAACACCGAAAATTAATCCACAATCCCGCTATCACGCTATCTCGCTCTTACATAGGGTTTGATCCTCCTGAAAATTGAATCGTTGATCCCTTCAACCGAATTCAATTCATCGACCGACCTGAAGATCTTGTTTTTTTGGCGGTATAAAATCAAAGAACGCGTTAACTCATAAGGAAAGTAAGGATGCCTGAGCAGTTCCTTGAACGACACGGTATTGATATCCAGCTTGCGTACCGAATCTGAACTGATCACAAGCTGTTCCCTGATGAGGTTGTATAGAGAGGTATCCACACCCCAGACTTCAAGCAGCTGCCGGCAGCTTATAAACCCTCCCAGTTTATTCCTGTAGGTAACTATGCGCCGGGCAAAGGATGGTCCTATTCCCTTTAACCTCTGAAATTCAAGGGTGTCGGCTTTATTTACATCTACGCTGAACGTTGGTTTTTGATACCTGGCGCTTTTTACCGTGTCTTTTATTCGTTCTGCGGATGACCAGAAGGTTTTGTATTTGCTTCCCCTCTTTAACGAATCTTCAATCCCGGCTCTCCTGATTCCGGCCTCAAATTCCATCAGCTCTTTCTCAAGACCGGGAAAATTAACCGATGGAATGACATGCTCTTCGGGAAGCAGCTGGTTAACCGACGCCACCATAAGCAGGAGAATGAGTAATACGATGACACCCCTCAGTTCGCTCCTGTTAAAGGAAAGGTAATCCCTGATGATCCGGAATTTTTTCATGGTTGGTTATGCTTATCAAGAAGTTTAAGGCCTATCCGGCATTCAAGGCAGCGCTTATAATCACAGTAATTCCGCTTAAGCTGTATAAGAGCCTGGGATTCCAAAGCGTTCTCTGCATTGATTCCAAGCGAATTCCACATCCTTGACTCATGGTTGCTTTCTGCTTCAAGACCTTCAAGCAATTCAACCGCTCTCATTCTCATCGGGCTCATATCCCTTGCCGACCCATAAGCAAATAAAAAAGGCGCGAGAACATTAATGAGCAGCAGCCTTGCCGTTGCAGGCCCGATCTTCTTTTCATTCCTGCCGGCGGTTTTTCCAAACCTGTAATGTGTGTCCCAGTATGCGGATGCGCTAAGCTGAAAAAATTCTTCCAGCATCAGGGCATCCACGCTTTGCAGTAAAAATCCCGGTTCGGCCTTGCATTTCACCAGGCATTGTACAAATTGGCTGATCCTGATGTCAGGAAAATTAGAAGGATGCAGTCTCAGTCTTTTCCACAGACCCGGCTTTAAAGGTTTCAAACCGAATTTAGCCTGCTGGTGCCTGTATTCACAATGCAGCGAACGAAGGTATTTGTCGCGGGGATTCCCGGCAAGCAAACCCGATTGTCCGTAAAACACGGCTTCCAGCCTGAAAGGGTTGTCGGCATTCCTCCTCACTATCCTCAGGGGAACCGACCGCGCCAGCAGTTCGAACGGCAGTGAATTGATCCGAAAACCAAATCCGGAAGCAAGTAAAATATAAAGCACTTCATCCCAGTCAGCATATTCATCGAGCAGTCTCAGTATGAATCCCGACTTTACATTCAGGCGCTCTGCAGCCAGCGCCGGGGCCCACAAGCGCATTACTCCCGGGGCAATCCCATTGAGCAGCTTATAACAGGGTATCCACAGATGGTTCTGCATGATCTCCCTGTACCTTTCCACTATGCCGGCAGGGAAATTATTCTTCACTTCCAATGTCGCCATCATTCCCTGATGCTTTTGCCTGATTGCCTGGTCGTTTTCATACACCACATGAAGTATTACATTTTCGTATGCCGGATCATATTGATGCCGGTGCCTGATCCAGTCTGATGACCTCATATGCAACTCAACATTTCCGGCCCAGACTGTTTGGTTGATGCGTACCCGGGCATTGAAGAAGTCGGGGCCCCCGTCGTTGTTTTGTATCCCCGGGTGCAATACAGTGAGTTTTGCCCCCTCTGCTGTATGCAGATCAAGGCTGAGAAGCCTGAATTTCCAAAGGTACTGAAGGAACTGCTCGTTCATAAGAACCGTGACTGGTGACTAGTGACTGGTTACTGTTAATCCGTAAATCGTAATTCGTAATTCGTAAATCCTTTATCCGCCAAACATCAAAAAGTGACAGGGTAACGAAAGATTTTTTTCATGGCAGTCCGGCCATTTAGATACATGCCTGAAATAATTTGCTTCCCGACAATCAAATAATTATCTTTGCAAGAAATTCCAAAAGGTTCTGATGTATGGACGATGTCACAACCCTGGTTTCGGGTATCGATTTTAAAGTCCGGAAACTCGTCGCCCAGCAAAAGAAACTGAGGAATGAGAATACAAGCCTGACTACTGATTTAAACCAACTTAAAAAAACGAACGAAGAACAAAAACAGGTAATTAAAGGATTGGAAGAGAAAATCCGGATTTTGAGAATTGCCAAAATGTCTGAAGTAAAAGGAAACAATTCTGACTTAAAGGCAACGATCAATGAACTTGTGAGGGAAATCGATAAATGTATAGGGTTATTAAATACCTGAGAGAGATTCCTGCCGAATTATGAACGAATTAGCTATTTCACTGAATATTGCAGACAGGCCATACAAGCTTGCCGTTGAGAAGGATCACGAGGAATTGTTTCGCAAAGCGACACGGTTGATTGAGAACAGGATAAAGGATTATTCAGTGAATTATGCCTATAAAGACAAACAGGACCTTCTGGCCATGGTCGCTCTTGAATATGCAACAAGTTTTCTTCAGGACGAAGAATTATTGAAGCAGCAGGAAGGACAATGGAAAACCAGGCTTACCGAGGTTGACCAGGTTCTGGCAGAATATCTATCCGAACAGAATGTTCTTTGAAATTGATCAAAGATTTACCCGCACTAATTCAGACAGTTTGTAAACCTAACATTACAAACATTAGGGCATAGCTCATGGGTTTGTAGGACAGGCCTCGCTCCTGCTTGCAGGATTTCGGTTACGACCGGACAGTGGACGTTCGAATTACCCGGCAGCCCTATACGTTTCCTATAGAGGTTTATCATTACCTCGCTGTTTAGTGCGGGTTTTTTATTTTAACTATAAACACTACGAAGATGCCAAACATCCTATTATTTGTGATCATCGGAGTAAGCGGAATAATCATCGGGGGGCTTATTACCGGTACGATCTTAAACAAAGCACTGGAACGCAAACGCGATGCCCTGCTCAAAGAGGCAATGGATAAAGCCGAAGTCATCAAGAAAGATAAAATCCTCCAGGCCAAAGAAAAGTTCCTCCAGCTCAAAACGGAGCATGAAAAATTCGTTCATGAGAAGAATGAGGAGGTTGCCAAGAATGAAAACCGGCTCAAGCAAAAGGAAGGGACAATAAATCAGAAGATTGAAGAGCTTGCCAAGAAACAGAAAGAGATTGTCACTATCAAACAGAGCCTTCAGACACAGGTTGATATTGTAAGCAAGAAGCAGATCGATCTTGACAAAGCACAGAAAGTCCAGATTGAGAAGCTTGAAAGTATTTCCAACCTTTCGGCACAGGAAGCGAAAACCCAGCTGATCGAGAACCTTAAGGAGGAAGCAAAAGCCGACGCCCTGGTCCATATTAAGGACATCGTTGATGAAGCTAAGATCACAGCCAATACCGAGGCAAAAAAGATCATCATCGAAACGATTCAAAGGACGGCTACCGAGCATGCCATCGAGAATACTGTTTCGGTGTTCAACATTGAGAGCGAGGAGATCAAAGGAAGGATCATCGGGCGTGAAGGCCGTAATATCCGCACCCTCGAATCACTCACAGGCGTAGAGATCATCATCGATGATTCTCCCGACGCTATCCTTCTTTCAGGCTTTGATCCTGTAAGGCGTGAAATCGCAAGGCTCTCCCTGCACAAACTGGTTACCGACGGGCGAATCCACCCGGCACGCATCGAGGAGGTTGTTGCCAAG
>JAPLDN010000049.1 GCA_026391755.1 Bacteroidota bacterium | reverse complement strand
ATCCCTGCCGAACCTGAAATATTGGATTTGATATAGCCCGCCCTTTCCTTCATCTGGTTTGCATCCAGATAATACTTGTTCACATAGGATGTGCTTATCCCTTTCCGCTCTATCATTCCGGGAATATCAGGGTTTAAAACGGCATCGGAAGCAATGAAATAGGTTTTTCCTCCGGGAACCAGCATAACATTCCTGAAGGATCTCTTCAGTGTCGAATAAAGTATTGAATTAAGTCCTTCCCCCGCCCTGCTTACATAATCGCTGGTAGTGGGAAGGGAATATGACACTATGCCATCCGGCGAAAGCCGTACCTTCAATTCCTTTAAAAATTCAGACGTGTACATGCGGTTGAGCTGAAGACTGGATGGCGGTGGCAGCAGGATTAAAACAACATCATATACTGCGGATGAGTTTTTCAGGAACCTCCTGGCATCGCCCTGATGCAGGGTGACGCCTTTCTTCTCAAAATTTCTCAGGGATTGTAAATTCAGGTTCAGAAGGGCCGGGTTCAGCTCTATATAATCGACCGAGAGCGGATGATATTTCAGAATCTCGCTTATAGCTCCTGACAATCCGCCTGAAACCAGAAATACTCTCTTCGGCAAATTATGCTGAACCATTGCATAATGAACGTTTTCTTCGTTATTGATCACGTCACCGGAGGAGAACATCAGCAGTCCGTTCTCATAAAAATTAAGCTGGCCTTCACGGGTGGTAATTATAATCTGGCCGTAAGGAGTTTCTTTTTCCTCAATGACCGATTGCCCGGGATACAGGGAATGAATTGAGATTTCCCGGAGATCGGTTTTTGCCAACAGAACAAGAAAAATAGCAGAGGCAATCAATATAAGCCATGGAGTGAACTTTCCCCTGCAATGAAAAGAGAAAAACACAACGGTAATGAGGTAGAGCCCTGTAAGCAGCAATATGCTGAGCCAGGAAGAGAAAAGCCAGAGAAGCGCGAAATTCACCAAAGCACCAGCGGTCAGGCTTCCTGCAGCCTCCATTGAATATGCGCTTCCTGCTTTGCCAAGCATATTGCTCAGGGCCGAAAAAAGGAATCCGTTGATCAGGCAAAAGGGCATCTGTACAAGAAATGCGGCATAAACCACGTCATTGATACCGGCAAGGGAGCCGGTTGGCAGGACCAGGGCTCGGTAAAGGTTCAGTTTGACCATCATCAGGGCCGGCAATACCGAAAGCAGCATCATTAAAAAAAGAACGAAGCCCGAGGGGCCGCTGATCGCTTTAAAATACCTGCCCAGCCAGGCACCGGCAGCTGTAATCAGCATCCAGGCCGAGAGCATGATGCCCAGGATCAGTTCATTCCCGTAGAACACGATATAGCCTTCGCGAAGCATGTATATCTGGACGGAAATAGAGATAAAACCCAACCCGAACAGCCCTGCGCGTATTGCATTTTTACCCATATTTTTGTACCTTTACCTGGATTTTTCTCAAAGTTAATAAACAATGGGCAGTTTTTTCCGATTTGTATTGATTATGGGACTCTCATTCACATTCAGCAACGGTTGTTCCTCCCAGGAGGGACCTAAAACCGACCGCAAACCGGCAGCTGCCGGGAAGTTTTATCCTGCAAATCCCGATACCCTGAGGGCCCAGCTCAAGGAATTGTTCCGTTCGGCCAAACCACGTACAGCCCAAAATCTCCAGGCAGTGATCTGTCCTCATGCAGGCTATGTATTCTCAGGGACCGTGGCCGCAAGCGGGATCAACCAGGTGGATCCCGATAAAGTGTACGATAACATTTTTATCATAGGTTCCAGCCACCAGGCATCCTATATGGGTGCTTCCATTTATAATAAAGGGGACTATGTAACCCCTCTCGGCAAAGTCGCAGTGAACATCCAGTTGGCCAATGAACTCATCAAATCGAACTCCGTTTTCAGCTATGTTTACGATGCCGACCTCAATGAGCACAGCCTGGAAGTGCAGGTCCCTTTTCTGCAATACCACATGAAAAAACCTTTTAAAATCGTCCCTGTCCTGCTGGGAAGCCAGAGTGAGCAAACCTGCAAGAAAATTGCCCACGCCCTGAAGCCGTATTTTAACGGGAACAATCTTTTCATTGTGAGTTCCGACTTCTCTCACTATCCTCCATACAATGAGGCCAAATCCGCCGATAAAGCCACCTGCGACGCCATCCTTACGAACAACCCGGATGCACTCATGAAAGTCCTGGGAGATTATGAGAAGAAAAATATTCCCAACCTGGCAACGAACCTCTGTGGCTGGACCTCAGTCCTCACGCTGTTATACATGACAGCCGGGGACGCCGGCATTAAAATTGCTCCTGTACAGTATATGAATTCCGGTGATTCAAAGTATGGAGACCACTCACAATGCGTTGGTTACTGGTCCATCGCTGTGACCCGCAACACAGGAACTTCTGCAGCGCCTTCATCCGCATTCAATTTCACAAAAGAAGAGAAGAAAATACTACTTGGAATTGCCCGCAGTACAATAGTCATGTATATCAATGAGCATAAAACGCCCGAAGTGGATGACAGAAATTTCAGCCCCAACCTGAAGATTCATTCCGGCGCTTTTGTTACGCTCAAAGAACACGGGGAACTGAGAGGCTGCATAGGCCGCTTTACCGCTGACATACCCCTATGGAAGGTTGTGCAACAAATGGCTATTGCATCCTCTACCGAAGACACGAGGTTCCCGCCTGTTACCGCGAAGGAAATCGACAAGCTTGAAATTGAGATCTCGGTACTCTCGCCAATGAAAAAAATATTTTCCGCCGATGAGATTGAACTTGGGAAGCACGGCATTTACATCAAAAAAGGGTATTATTCCGGGACCTTTCTTCCCCAGGTAGCCAATGAGACAGGATGGAGCAGGGAGGAATTCCTGGGCCACTGTGCACGTGACAAGGCAGGTTTAGGATGGGATGGCTGGAAAGACGCTGAGCTTTATACTTATGAGGCCTGTGTGTTTGGGGAGTAATCCGTGATGATCGTGATGATCGTGATGATCGGCGGGAGGGAAATTATCTTCCGCAAAGGTTTTTGAAGCTGCAATATGAGCAGACCGATAAATCCTTTGTTTGCCCAAAGCCTGCGGTAGTATCAAAAATTGCAAGCAGCACATGTTTCAGGCTTGTTTCAAATTCGGTAAGATCGGTAGCTGTTAATTTATCCAGGGTGCTCTCACCTTCCGACGAGGGGACCGACACTGTAATCAGCCCTTCTTTTAATTTCCTGAGCGAAATTATGCCCGCCATGACAAATGACCCGTTTCTTACCCTTGGCGAGTACAACCAGCAGTATGCAAGCAGCTGAAACGCATGGTCTTTAGCCGGATCCGTCGCGAATTCAACCCAGCTGTTAACTTTTGTTCTTTTTTTATCGGTCGAGCCGGTTTTATAATCGATGATCCTGATAAATTCCCGGCTGGCATCAATACGGTCGGCAAAGCCTTTGATCTTAACACTTATTATGTTGCCGGCCACAGGCAGGTCTATACTGCGTTCAAGTCTCTGTTCAAGCCCGATTATACTTATTTCTTCTCCATTTTCCCTGAAGGATTTAATGGCTTGTATCTCGGAATCCAGGAACCTCTTCAGCATCATCTTGCCAACCCTCACCAGCAGCAGGTTGCGACCGTAATTCACATCCCTGCCATTGAATTCCTTACCGCAGGCTTCATCGATGGCCTTATCTGCCACTGACTTCATCTGGCTTATGGCAGCAACATCCAGCTCTTTGCCGGTATACTCTTTATAAAGCCTGTGCAAGGCATTGTGCACAATATTCCCGAGTATACGGTTATCAATCTCTTCTTCCATTTCATCCGGCTCCCTCAATCCGGCAAGGTCACTGAAGTAGAATTTCAGAGGGCAGGCCCTGAAATTGTTCAGGGCGGTTGGCGAGAACCCCTTTTCGGCCTTTTCCTTCAGCAAGCTTGTTACAGCTTCATCCTTTTCAACGCTAATCTCAGGTGCAAGGTTTGAAGGCGCAGGGGTCATCACCAAAAGCTCTTCTTTTATATCGGCGGATGAGTTTGCAACTTTCAGCTCACTCAGGACCTGTTGCAGGAAACGGCTCATTTCGCCTCCCCCGAATTCACCCGGTTCGGAATTATAGAGCAGGTGGATTGTTTTTGCTCTCTGGAGCAGCCGGTAAAAATGATAGGCATAAAC
>JAPLDN010000408.1 GCA_026391755.1 Bacteroidota bacterium | reverse complement strand
AATGGACAATTGGAACCTCTGAAAGGAATATCCTCGGATCCCAGGTCGGCGGGCTTGTCCAGGGAAATGACGGGAAACTTTATGCATTCTCCAAAAGTGGAGGGGCATACGGTTTCGGGACCATCATTAAATACAACATCACTTTAAACACTTATGCCAAGGTCCTTGATTTTACAGGTCCCTTGTACCCTCATAATTCAGGTTTTCAGGTGGATGGATCAAAAATTTATGGCAGCTGGGAAGATGATCCAACGCACCCGTTTTACCAGATGTTCAGTTACGATATCCTGACGGGAATGCTCGACAATATTGTACCCTATACAACAGGTCTTCCAGGGTACTCTAAAGAGGTTCAGTTCTTTGTTAATAACGGAAAGATCATTGGCCGGATGACCAACGGGGGAACCGAGAATGCAGGTTCCATCTTTTCTTATGAAACGGGAACCCAGGTGAGCACGGTCCTTGCAGAGAACAACTCCCAGGAAGGAAGAGGGATGGTTGGCGAGCTTACGCAGGTAAACGACTCCACCCTTGTGGGTTATACAGGGATGGGAGGTTCCCTGCCCAATCAGCCTGGTTTCAGCGCCAATCAACAACATGAGCTGGGCGATCTGATCAGTATCAATGCACGGACGCGTGCGGTTACGATTTTCCCCGATGCGTTCAAACATACATATTTTCCGGCATCCTATAATCAGGACCAAAACTGCCTGAAATTCAGCGTTTCAGCGACAGCACCTATGTCTGGGATTTCAACACCAATACATTCACTACGAGGAAGTTTTCGCATAATTCGAACACCTACGGATTCTATAAAGGAAATTTCATCAAGGCTTCCAACGGAAAGATTTACGGCACAACCGAGGTGAAAGGCTATGACGTGAATCCCCCTGTCCCGCTTGGCAATGCGGTCATTTTCTCACTCGATCCCGTTAACTATAACTTTACCGTCGAATATACCTTCCCGGCAGGCATCAAAAACTGCAATGCAGGACTCAGGGAATACAACGGGAAACTCTACGGTTCCACGAATTACGGCGGGACAAACAACAGCGGGTATATCTTCTCTTATACCATTGCCAGCAGTGCTTTTGCCATCCTCTACAATTTTAATGCCCTCACCGACGGTGCCGGTTTCGAGGGAGAGTGGGCAGTGCTGAACAACAAACTCTACTCCACTTCATATACCGGGGGCGCGAGTGGTTTCGGAACCCTGGTGGAATTCAATCCTGCCACAAATGTTTTGACAGTATTGAAAAACCTGAGCATGACCAATGGACGGAGCTTCAGGGGAACGCCACTGGTGTTCAACGACGTCTATTCCACCAATGCACCCATCACCACCGCGGGAACAGGAGCGGGCTGCAGCGCAGGAACCTTTACCATCCCGGTCACGGTAAATAACTTCAACATGGTCAAGCAATTCACCCTCAGGCTTGATTTTGACCAGACACTGATGACCTACACAGGTTATGCCAATATAAACCAGGCCCTTACGGGTTGTACGGTGACCGCGACCAACATCTCCGCCAATCTCACGAAAATTGTGATCGCCTGGACCGGTACAGCAGGAGTCAGCCTGTCAAATTCCAGTAAGCTTGCCGACCTGAAATTCAATCTTATCTCCGGCACACCTTCTCTCGCATTCAACAACACTGCAAGCGGGGGAGCAGAATGCCAGTACGTGAACTCAAACGGGGATGTGATGAATGATCTGCCAAGCTCTACCTACTACATCAATTACACAGGCTCGGGACCCCTGCTGCCGGGTACTCCCGGAGCTATCAGCGGCGCTGCGACGGTATGCCAGGGTCAGAATGCAGTTCCTTACACAGTGCCCTCAATTACCAATGCCACGGGGTATTCCTGGTCATACACAGGGACAGGGGCAATCATTAACGGTACCACCAATTCAGTAACGGTCAGTTTTGCTGCCAATTCGACATCAGGCAACTTAAAGGTAATTGGCGTGAACAGTTGCGGGAATGGACCGCTTTCGGCCAATTTCCCGGTAACAGTCAACCCCCTGCCGGGAGTTGCAGGCGCCATCACAGGCAGCAGCAATGTATGCCAGGGGCAGAACAGTGTGAACTATTCGATCATGGCAGTTCCTGGTGCAACCTCGTATATATGGAGTTATACCGGAACAGGAATTACGATCAACCCATCTGGCCTCACTGCAGTCAGCATCAATTTTGCGGCAAATGCCACATCGGGAAATCTGGCGGTGTATGCCGCAAATTCCTGCGGGAACGGAGCCGCATCCCCTTCCTTCCCCGTTTACCTGGTCAATTCCAATGTACAGAATCCGACCACGGTTGTACTTACAGCTTCACTGAACTATACACTGACTGTTACCGATTCATATGGTTGCAGTGGTACCGATGACGTATTCATTAATGTAAGCGGACCGCTTACAGTTAATGCCACCGCTAATCCCGATACCATCTGCAGCGGGCAGGCAGTCCAGCTGAATGCATTTGCGGGAGGAGGTTCGGCTTCGTACACCTATGCCTGGACTTCAGTGCCTGCAGGCTTCACGGCCACCATCCCGAACCCTATTGCTTATCCGACGGTGAACACCTCTTACAACGTGACAGTAAATGATGGCAGTGCAAGCATAAGCGATAATGTCGCCGTCACTGTTCACACTGTGCCTCTTATTCCCGCAAAGCCTGCCGGTCCTGACACTGTTAACCTTAACGTGGTCACATATACCGACTACACCATAGCCCCGGTGAGCGGTGCTGTCACTTACTCCTGGCTCTTGCTTCCCACCAGTGCCGGTGTCATCAGCGGTTACGGTACAACCGGGACGGTGACATGGTTCCCTGGTTTCCTGGGCCTGGCCATGGTCAAGGTTCTGGCAATGAACACCTGCGGGGAATCGAACTATTCTCCCGTTAAATATACATTTGCCGATAACATAGCAGGTATCAGTGAAACCGGGCTGTTATCCGCAGTCATTTATCCTAATCCAAATGATGGGTCCTTTTACATCAGGTCAGCACAGCCGGCATATAAAGTCATCATCCGCGATATTCTTGGCCGGACGATTGATATTATTGACCATCCTGCCGATAACTTCAGGTTCAGTTACACCCTGGCCAATGGCACTTATTTCGTGCAGGTATGCTGCAAAGACTATAGCATAATCAGGAAAATTGTTGTTCAAACAGGAAAATAGAGGACCAAGGCTACATACCTGATGCTAAAGCCTCAGTCATTTTCTGAAGTTTACGCACATTATTTTACTTCAAGGCGGGTCTAAAATTTCTTCGTTCGATAAAAATTCGAAGCGAAACGAAAAAACTATTATTTTTAACCGCTAATTCAAACTCATGAACATGAAAAAGATTCTCCTCGTTTTTGCTATTGCAATCTTAACAACCCAGTTGTCGTACGGACAGTTCGCGCTAGGAGTTAAAATCGGTTACAATGCCAGCAAACTCTCAACCAACGTTGATACGATTAAATCGCAGGTTAACAGCGGATTTCATGTAGGTATCTGGACCCATATCGGTAAAAGACTTTATTTTGCCCCAGAACTGTTATATACTATGAGCGGTTCCATATTTACCAACGAAGGAAATCTTTCAACTAATAACTGGAAGACCAAGGTGACTGTGGGCAGCATGGACGTTCCCCTGATGCTGGGATTCAAGATCATACATTCTTCAGTCATCACCTGGAGAATTGAAGTCGGGCCTGAGATGTCTTTTGTCGTCAATACCAAAGTTAAGGAAATGAATGAGGGTAAAACCAGTGGTATCACAGGATCGAATGTCAACTCAACAAACTGGTATGTACTTGGCGGCACCGGGATAGACGTATTGTTTTTAACGTTTGATATCAGGTATCAGTATGGGCTTAACCAGTTCGTTAAAGACGTGCAGAATTCCAGCTTAAAATCCACAAACAGCCTGTTCCTGGTTTCGGTGGGATTCAGGATTTTCGGAGACAAATAAAAGGATTTACGAATTATGATTTCTGATTTACGATTTCAAAGAAATCATTCGTAATTCGTAAATTGTCAGAGTTCTGTTCTGAACCTGTAGGGTAGTTTCGCATCCTTACCGGCATATTCAACGCCAATTCGTGGGCCCGACCATATCATTTCATTATCAACCCTGATGCCGCGGTCTTCGATCCAGATACCGTCTTTTCTGCTGTTTTCTGAATCCCTGAGCAGGCTGCTACCCGTAAGTGAAAAATGAATTCCTAAAAGCTTAGCTACTTTCCCCGGGCCGTCGCCGATATTTCCTGTAAGCTTTGGCTTGCCTGTACGTTTCAGCATAACGTCTGAATTATCGAGGGGTTTCACAGCCCTAACCAGCACTGCATGGGGGATGTCTTTCCTGTTCGTCACCACGTTGAACAGGGAATGCATACCATAACAGAGATAAACGTAGGCGGTACCGCCATCATGGTACATGATCTCTGTCCTGGCGGTCCGTCTTCCGCCGAAAGCATGTGAAGCAGAATCAATGATACCATTATAAGCTTCAGTTTCATAAATGACTCCGGATGTGGTTATCCCGTTAACCCGGCTTACAAGCACTTTGCCAATCAGCTCCCGCGCTATGAGAACAACATCATTTCTCGAATAAAAGGAATAGGGGAGGATCATGCGGCAAAGATCGGAAAGAGTTATCAGATATCCGATATCTGATATCGGATATCTGATATCGGATATCTGATGTCAGATGTCAGATGTCACAGCTGTTTTGTAATTTTGTGATTTCATTATAACATCCATCATGTCTGTTTCCGAAAAATCCCTGCTTTACGATGAGCTCCCGTTCTGGTCGGCGCCTTTTGGGATGCTGCTGCTTGATACCGTGAAATACCGCAAGAAAATGAGAGTCCTTGATATTGGCTGTGGATACGGCTTCCCCATGCTGGAACTGGCCGGCAGGCTGGGTAAGGAAAGCGAAGTCCACGGGCTCGACCCTGCGGATGATGCGATAGAAGTTCTTAAGGAGAAGATCAGGATGCGGGAAATTACAAACGCATTTGGGGTACAGGGAAGGGGAGAGGACATGCCTTTTGGGAATGGTGTTTTTGATCTCATTATTTCGAATAACGGGTTAAATAATGTTAATGACCAGGGAAGGGTGCTTCATGAATGTTTCAGGGTGTGTAAACCAGGAGCCCAGATGGTGTTGACCATGAACCTGCCTCATACCATGACCGAGTTTTATGAAGCTCTCAGGAAGGTGCTTGAAAAACACGGCTTACATATTTGTATCACGGCCATGGATGCACATATCTTCGATAAACGCAAACCTGTTGAATACCTTCAGAACATGATCGAGGATCATGGATTCCTGATCACATCGGTACAACCCGATGGTTTTAAATACAGCTTCACATCGGCCCAGGCCTTTTACAACCATTACCTGGTTAAGAATTTTTTCCTGCCGCACTGGAAAGAATTTTTACCCGATGACCGGCAGCAGGATATACTATCGGAAGCTGCCCGGGTAATGGATGAAGAAGCCGCTGAGGACGGGCATCTTGAGATCTCAGTACCCTTTGTGTGTTTTGACTGCAGGAAACCAGAAATCTGATATCCGCTATCTGAAATCTGATATCCGCTATCTGACATCTAATATCCGCTATCTGACATCTAATATCTGACATCTGATATCCGATATCATTTTCCCCATTTGTATTTTCCCTCTCCATCCCTGCTGACCTTCCCGTTATCCATCAGCCAGCGCACGACAAGGATCACCTTATCCTCATGAAAGATTGATGCAGCCGCCACAAGGCTCCCTATGTCAGCGCTCCCGATTTTCAGGACCGGCTTGATAAGTTTCAGCACCCCGTCGAATTCCATTTCATTCAGCCCAAGTTTGTTCCTTTCCACGCAAACATCGCAGCGGCCGCAGCGTTTGGAAGTCTTTTCCCCGAAATACGCAAGAAGCTGCTGGCTGCGGCATTTATTGGAGGTTTCGGCATAGTGGATCATGGCTTCAATCCTGAGTTCTGCTTCATTGAGCCTGTCCTGGTAATATAACGGCGAAATGCGGATATCCTTACCGTCGAGGCGGTCGTCGAGGTAAACCAGCTGTGGTTTATCTGATGCCGGGGTATAATCGATGAGCTTCAGCTTTTCCAGACGTTTCAGGTGTTTTACCAGGTCTTCGGCGCTTATGCCCGCCCTTCGGGCCAGTTCGGCCTCGCTGAAACCTACAAACTCGGTAAGCACACCTGTATAGGAACGGAGAATGGTTTTTAACAAGATGTCGTAAAATTCATTTTCAACCTGGAAACGGTAAAGGGTTTCCTTATCGGCTTTCACGAAGATCCTCGAAGGACGGTGAATGGCATCAGACAGCATTATATAGCCTTCTTTTTCGAGAAATTTCAGGGAGTTGTACGCGATGACCGTCTGAAATTTATATTCCGAAGCAAAGGCGGACAGGTCCATATCGAACCTTGCATCCCTTCCGCTTCCCACAGGTATCTGGAAAAAATTCCCGAGGGCCTGGTATACCGACCTGATCGTACTAAGTTCCGGAAAGGTCTGGGAAAGATTCTTCCTCGCCCCGAGCAGGTCTGCATTCTCGTACAAGAGCACGGCATAAGCCTGTTTTTCATCCCTTCCTGCACGACCGGCCTCCTGGAAATAGGATTCAACACATTCGGGCAGGTCCATATGCACCACCACCCTGACATTAGCTTTGTCGATGCCCATACCAAAAGCATTGGTTGCAACCATGATTCGGACCTTCTCACTGATCCATGCGTTCTGCTTCTGGTCCCGCACTTTCTGGATGAGCCCTGCATGATAATAATCGGCGCTGATACTGTTCTTTTTCAGGAACTCGGCAATCAGCTTGGTCTCCCTGCGGTTCCTCACGTAAATGATGCCGCTGCCTTTGAAATTGTTAAGTATTTTAAGCAGGCGCCCGGGTTTATCCTCTTCCCTAAACACAACGTAGGTGAGGTTCTTGCGTTCAAAGCTTTTGCGCAAAAGATGTTCACGGCGGAACTGCAGCTTCTCCTGTATGTCCTTCACCACCTTGGGAGTTGCTGTCGCTGTAAGAGCCAGCAAGGGAGTCCCCTGTATAAACGGCCTGATCTCTGCTATTTTTAAATATGGAGGGCGGAAGTCGTAGCCCCATTGCGAAACACAATGTGCTTCGTCCACCGCGAGCAGGTTGATCCTGGTTTTTCGCAGCAGTTCCCTTATCCGTTCGGTAGCAAGCCTCTCAGGCGATATGTAAAGAAGCTTGATCGCCCCGAAACGCGCATTGCTCAGAACCCTTTCCTGTTCATCGGGATGCATGCCCGAATGAACGGCCGCTGCCGCAATTCCCTTGCTTTTAAGGCTGTCGACCTGGTCTTTCATCAGGGAAATCAATGGCGAAATCACCAAACACATTCCATCCATCGCCAGGGCAGGAACCTGGTAGCAAAGCGATTTGCCTCCTCCGGTAGGCAGAAGGGCGAGGGTATCTTCCCCC
Organism: Bacteroidota bacterium; assembly: GCA_026391755.1. Taxonomy (GTDB): domain Bacteria; phylum Bacteroidota; class Bacteroidia; order Bacteroidales; family FEN-979; genus CAIRDP01. The sequence continues at coordinate 651 of JAPLDN010000408.1, read as the reverse complement.
TTCAGGACCGACTGGATGATCTCTTCCTGCAAGGGCCGGAAAGATGAGTAGCCCCAGTATTTGGTTAGTATTTGCTGGATGGTTGGTGGCAAGATTGACAAATTACGAAATACAAATTTATTAAAGTAAACATATCACTTTTTGATAATACGTGGATTAAGAGAATTAAGTGACCCAGGAAATGCCAAAAACATGAGTCGATGAATGAAACTAATGTGCTGATGGTTCCAGAGGATGCAATAATCAGTAGAATCTACCACGTAAGAGGGGTAAAGATAATGATTGACAAAGATTTAGCTGAGTTATATGATGTGAAAGCTTTTCGTTTAAGGGAACAGGTGAAAAGAAACATCGATCGGTTTCCTGAAAATTTTATGTTCAGGTTGACGGAAAAAGAAGCAGAAAATATGGTATCGCAAAATGCGATACCATCCAAACAGCATATGGGAGGCCATTTGCCCTATGTATTTACTGAGTATGGTGTATTAATGCTTGCCAATGTTTTAAGAAGCGATCGTGCGATTAAAATGAGCATCAGGATAATAGAGATATTTGTGAAAGTCAGAGAAATGCTGCTTACCCATAAAGATATTTTATTGAAAATCGAAAAGATGGAACAAAAACTATCAGGGCATGATGAAAAAATCCTTT
>JAPLDN010000043.1 GCA_026391755.1 Bacteroidota bacterium | reverse complement strand
ACCCTCGCTTACCAGTTCACCCGGAAACCGCATTTGCACGTGAAACCCGCATCAAACTTGAATATCATGCTTTGCACCATTGAATGCGACCGCCGCCTTCCCATTGAAAAAGATACCTCGGCAGGCTCATTCCTGAAGGACCTTCAAGGCTGGGCAAAGATAGCTCCTGACATACTCATCTGGGATTACGTGATACAGTTTACCAATATGATCGCTCCGTTCCCGAATTTCAATGTGCTTCAACCCAACCTGCAGATGTTCAGGAAATACGGTGCAGGCAGGATATTCGAGCAAGGCTGCCATGGCACCTATTCCGACAGCCAGGAACTTCGCGCCTGGTTGTTGTCACGCCTCGAATGGAATCCCGCTTACAGTGTTGATTCACTGATTTATGATTTCACTGAAGGCTATTACGGCAGGGCAGGAGTCTTCATCAGGAAATACTACGATGAGATGAACAAGGCGGTTGCCGGTTCTGATCAAGCCCTGTGGATATATTCCTCCCCCCAGCAGGAAACCAATTCTTTTCTAAGCCCTGAACGTATCGCGAAATACAATACTTGCTTTGACCAGGCCCTGAAAGCGGTCATGGGCGATTCGGCTCTTACGGCCAGGGTATGCAAAGCAAGGCTTCCGCTTCGTTACGCCATTATTGAGATAGCTAAAAAAAACATACTTGGGGTGAATGGATTCCTGGAGATGAAGAACGGCAAATACCACCTAAGGCCTGAAATAAAGAAACAATTGGAAACTTTCACAGATCAGGCCCGGCTTTACGGGGTGAAGTCCGTCACCGAAAGCGGTTTGAGCGTGGATGATTATGCAACCGAAGCAAGGCGTTTTTTCCAGGTCGCTTATACCCCTCACAAGGCGGTTGGCAAGCAGTACACCACGGTCACACCGCCCGGTTCAAAATACATAGCCGACGGCCCCGGATCCCTCACTGATGGCAAACGTGGTTCAACCAATTATAATGTGCTCTGGCAGGGATGGGAAGGGGAGGATTTTGAAGCGGTGGTGGACCTGGGCAGGATCACTGATTTCAACTATGTGAGCGCCGAATTCATGCAGGACCTGAACTCATGGATCTTTTATCCCGAACATATTGTTATATCTGTGTCGGCCGATGGCAAAGTATACACAGAGTCTGCTGTGTTTGACCAGGCCGTGGATCCTGCTGGGAAATTTTTTATCATTGAGGCAGGAAAAAAAATTGGAACAATCAGGGCCAGGTATGTGAAATACTATGCCCGGGGATTGAAAACATGCCCTGAATGGCATATCGGCCATGGAGGCAAATCATGGATCTTTGTTGATGAACTGATAGTAGACAAAAGATAAAATATCTGACATCTGACATCTGATATCTGATATCCGACATCTGATGTCAGATGTCAGATGTCAGAAAGATGAGAAACATTACCCTTTATTTCTGTTTCTCGAACACATCAATCTCCCTGAAATAATAGGGCCCATGGCCGCAATCTTCGGTTACCCACATCAGGTAACGCCACGACCTGCCTTTGTTTGGGAAAATGGAGTAAAGCGCTTTTGAGTTTCCCCACACTTCGCAGGGAGGAATGCTCATCATATATGTCCAGCCTGCAACCTTTGGATCGCCGTTTGCTTCGGGGGGTACAGGGGAATTTGATCCCCACAGGGATAGAAACTCTGCACCCCTGTGCATATTCAGGTTGGCAAACATATGTATGCTGTCGATCTCGATCTCCTTCTGGAGGTCCATCCATACACGGCTTTCACCATCATCAAACCATATATCATTGATCGAATCATTGGGCCGGAGGTCAAACATGCCGTCGACCAGGGGAGAAAGATTCATGCCCTGGGCCGGCTTTTTTTTGATGGTGGTATCTGAAGTAGTGTAAAAGTATTTTACTGTAACCCCGTTAGGTACGCGCAGGTCGGCATAGTCGTTTCTTGTGACTTTGCCCGGCAGGTCATTCAGGTTGCGATTCCTGCTGATCCTGCAGATCGCAAGGGCGGGGGCATCAGCATCCGCATAGGATCTGGGTAGGTTCAGGGCCACCGGGTTTTTCCAGGAATAATCATCATAGAGCGGCATGGCGGGAACTACCTGGTCGGAAGGATCATCCGAAACGCTCATTGCGAAGATCTTTATGGCTTTATTCTGCGGAAGCTGCACAAAGCCTGCAGACGGGTTCACAGGTATGCCGTATTTGAAAATGTAAGCATACTGGTACGGCAGATTGGCTGTATCCCTGTGAACATGTGTTGCAAACCATGCGACTTCGTCACGCTTGATATATCCTTTATCTACAGACTTCAGGCGGCCGAGTTTATCCCATACCCTGTTGTCGTATTGCCCGATTTTTCCCGAATAAGCCTGGACCCTGAGGTTTGATTTTACATTGCCCGCCCTGAACACTCCGTTGGTGTCGTCACTCGCAGCAGCGAGGATAAACAGCCGGCTGTAGTTCCCGGTCTTGGGAAGCAGTATTTTTTGCCCGTTACAACTGATGGCATTGTTCTTGCCATCAGCCCTGGGTCCGAGGGTAAAATCAATTCCATCCACCGAAAGTGAAGAAGGAAATAATTCGGCGGGTATGCTTATCCCGTTATCGTCAAATTTTCCGTTTTTCTTATTGTTATCACTGCTTACAACATCTTCCTCATAAGCAAGGGGGAGGGGAATGCTTGACGGGGTGAACAGTTTTTCGGAAGGTTTATCAAGCTGGATCCTGAAACTCCTGATGGCATATTTGTCGAAATTCACGACAAGTTTCCCGTTCACAGGCTGTATGCTACCTGTTGTTCTTTCCTGCCCGTCCACTTCAACAGCTGTGAGGACTTTGGAAAGGAAGCTGAACTCAACATTCTGGGCTTCTTTTCCCAGAAGTTCCTGCACACGGATTATAATATCGTTATTATTCTCGGCTTTTTTAATGGCCCTGATGTCTACCTGGGGGCTGGAGACTTTCACAAATGAAAAAGTCTTACCAAGTGCGCCCTGGTGCTGGGGCACGACGAAAGCCCTTACCGGCTGGTTCAGCATCCTGGCCTGCCATTCGGTGAGTGCAGTCCGCCAGTCACCTTTGTGAGGATAAATAGCATAAACAAAATCATGGTTTCCGAAATCCTGGCTTGCCTGCTCATGGTAGGTATTGGAAACAGGAGTGTACAGCAGTGTAAGACGCAGGGTTTTATCATCCGGTTTGTCGGATCCGAATTTGGAGTCTTCGAGTATGCTGACGCCAAAGTTGCCCGATTTATCAGTCAGGTCAAACCAT
>JAPLDN010000387.1 GCA_026391755.1 Bacteroidota bacterium | reverse complement strand
CTTCTGTTTTTCTCCATTCATGGCCTGGGAAATGCACAGTCGATGTATGGAACTGTTCTTGGGAATTATACCGGCACAAACAGCGTCCAGGTAAACCCCAGTGCGTTGCAGAATTCCAAAACATGGCTTGATATCCAGTTTATAGGTGCCGGAGTTTTCGTTCAGAATAATATGCTTTATCAGAAAAGTTACGACTACAAATTCTCTCATTTCTTTCAGAATAGTTATGAATGGCCGACCCATTCGGAAGAATTTGGAACAGAGGTCAGGATATTTTACAGTTACGATAACAGCAAGCCAAAAAGCGCCTTTGTGAGCCAGAGGGTAAACGGCCCGGGTGCAATGCTGATCTGGGGGAAGCATGCCTTTGCCCTTACCACAGCAATCAGAAATGTAGTGTCTGTTCATAATCTCCCCTACGAGCTGGCCAATTTTGCCTACCTGGGTTTGAATTACAAGCCGCAGCAAAAGATAAACTACAATGATACCCGGCCGTTTGGCGGTGTCCAGATGGCATGGGCCGAAATAGGACTTACCTATTCCTATGAGGTCTACGGGCGGGGCTTCAACAGGATCAATGCTGGCTTGTCGGTAAGAAAGCTTTTTGGTTATGCCGGCATGTATTCAAACATTAAAAACCTTGATTATACGATAATCGACGATTCCACGGTGTCGATAAAAAATATGAATGGCGAAATGGGTCTGTCAATGCCTGTCGACTACCAGACTAACCAGGTTACCGGCAGTACAGCATTCAGGGGAGGAGGCTTTGGCGTTGACCTCGGTGTAACTTATACCCGGCTGGTCAAACCTCACCAGGAGCAGTATTTCAACAGGCTTTGTGCACAGCATTATGAAGATTACCTGTACCGGGTGGGTGTGGCGCTTATTGATGTAGGGGGTATACGGTTCAAAACCAATGCCCAGAAACTGGTCATTGACAACCGTCCCTCATACTGGGACCAGCTTACAAGGATCAAGTTCAAGAGTATTCAGCAGATGATTGATACCCTGAGTTATAAATTCTATGGTGATAATACTTCAGCAGTCGCAGCTGATAAATTCACGATATGGCTTCCATCGGCACTAAGTGTTCAGTTTGATTACCATCTTACTCAATTCACCTATATCAATGCAAGCCTGATATATCCTGTTGCTTTTGCGAAAACCACGATTTACAGGCCTGCAGAACTTACCATCACTCCCAGGTATGAAGCACGCTGGCTGGAGGTCAGCCTGCCGGTCTCACTTTACGACTGGTATCTTCCCAGGGTGGGCATTGCCCTCAGGGCATACGGGCTCACCATAGGCTGCGATAAATTAGGCGGCTTTTTCAATTTTAATGACTTTACCGGTATCGATGTGTATTTCTCAATAAAATATTTTCTCGATAAAGGTTCCTGCCATGATAAAAACAAGGGTCATTGTGGAAACCTTGAATTCAGACCAGGTTGATCATTCGCGGGTTTTAACATCAAGCGCATCCCTGAGGGAATTTCCCATCAGCATAAAGGCCAGCACGAGAAGCATGATTGCAATACCCGGAAGAATGGCCAGGTAAGCATAATCCAGGATTATGTATCCATAATTTTCCTTGATCATGGATCCCCAGGAGGGAACCGGTGGCTGTACCCCGAGCCCAAGGAAACTGAGACCAGCTTCAAGCAGGATGGCTGAAGCAAAGTTCGCTGCAGATATTACAATCACGGCAGCCATTACATTTGGCAGAATATGTCTTATGATGATCCTTGAGTCGGAAAATCCAAGTGCATGACCCGCTTCAACAAATTCCTTCTCCCTCAGACCCATGACCTGCCCCCTGACCATCCTGGCTACATCTACCCACATTGTCAGTCCAACAGCAATAAAAACCTGCCAGAATCCCTTCCCAAGAGCGAATGTAATCGCGATTACGAGGAGAAGTGTAGGGATGGACCAAACAACATTAATGAACCACATGATCAGGTTGTCGGCCCAGCCCCTGAAATACCCCGCGATGGCGCCAAGGGAAATACCTATCAGCAATGAAATAAATACAGAAATAAAACCTACAGAAAGGCTTATCCTCGCTCCGATGATCAACTGGCTCAGATAATCCCTGCCGAACCGGTCGGTCCCCAGCCAGAATGTCTTTGTTTGAGGCAATTTTATCCCTTTGGCAGGGATCTTGCTTTCAACAGGCAATGCACTCCCGGCTTCAGCATAGATCCTGTAAAACAAAGTATCCCGGTAAATCCGGTAACTGCTAACTGGGACAGGAGTTGCTGAATTTTTTTCGCCCATTAACATCGTATGAAGCCATCCCTGATGTTGTGGAGCATCTGTTCCCGGGATATACAGGATGTCAACTTTAAATCCCGGCTTTTTGAGGCCCAGTTCAAGAAATTGCTGATTTGCAAAAGGGGTTTTGTCAGGTGTTATAAGATAGCCAAGTATAGCTGTAAGGCAGACCAGACCGATGAACATCAAAGAACCTATACCCAGAGGCTCATGGAGAAACCTTACCCATGCAAGACGTGAGAGGGAGACTGAAACGATCTGTGGAGATTTTCTGAACAGGCTCAAACTGAATCGGCTTTTTGCAAATGTATAATTTTTTTGTACTTTTGCAGCACAAAATGGTGGTCGTAGCTCAGCTGGTTAGAGCGTCAGAATGTGGCTCTGAAGGTCGTGGGTTCGAAACCCATCTTCCACCCAATAAATTCCCAAATGCTTAGTAATAAGGCTTTTGGGAATTTTTTTTTCGATGAATTGAAACTATAATTTTCTATTATTTAATGAAATACGCTTCAATTAAGCTCTTGAATGCCTCAATTTTAATAGGTTTTGCAATATAGTCATTACATCCTGCTGTAATTGCCTTCTCTCTGTCCCCTAACATGGCAAAAGCAGTCTGTGCAATGATTATTACCTCTTTATTAAATTGTCGTATTTGCCTGGTGGCCTCATACCCATCCATATCAGGCATCCTTACATCCATCAGAATCAGATTAATATCGGGGCTGACCCGGCAGGTTTCCACCGCTTCAACACCGGTTTTTGCGTATATTATTTCTTTCCCGAATTTCTTGATTACCTTAGTAATAAGATTTTTCGAATCTTCGTCATCTTCGACAATTAAGATTTTAAGGTCATTGTCGACCTTATCTTTTGAAGGGTTTGCAGGATTTTTTTTAATGGTGGACTGCGTTTCGCTTGCTGCAGTGTATGGGAGTGTGAAATAAAATATTGAGCCTTCTCCAAGCTCACTATCCAACCAGATTTTTCCACCCAATAATTCAACAAACGCTTTAGTGATAGATAATCCTAATCCTGTACCTTCATTAAACCGATTCGTTAAATCGCCGCCTTGTCTGAATCTTTCAAATATTATTTCCTTCTGATCTTCAGAAATGCCTATGCCTGTATCTTTCACATAAAATTCAAGATAATCGATTTTTCTGTCAACACCAAGTTCAATGACTCCTGCGTTTGTGAATTTTATGGCATTACCCACAAGGTTTGTGAGAATGGCGTAAAGTTTTTCGCGGTCGGTTTTAATGAGGGATTCTTTTACCGGAAGTTTGTTGACGACACGCAGATGTAAGCCTTTTCTTTCAGCTTCCGGATTGAAGAAATTTTTAACATACTGGATTTGATCGGCAATTTGAGTTGCTGATATTGAAACTGCCATTTGTCCAGCTTCTATCCTTGATATACTTACAATATCATTAATGACATTGAGCATACGTTTGCCGCTTCTATCAATGATGTTGATATATTGCTGCTGCTCCTCACCTGTTAAATGGGGTTCTTTAAGCAGCTCAGCAAAACCAAGGATGCCATTCATAGGCGTTCTGATTTCATGGCTCATGTTGGCAAGAAAGGCTGATTTGAGTCGGTCACTTTCCTCGGCCTTGTCTTTGGCCCGGATCAGTTCCTGCTCAATCAGCTT
>JAPLDN010000076.1 GCA_026391755.1 Bacteroidota bacterium | reverse complement strand
GCTTATAATAATATTGCTGCTGCAAAGCTCATGCTTAACGATAATAAGGGCGCTTTGAAGGACCTGGATAAAGCAATTGAACTGAACCCTTCATATCCCGATGCATATAACAACCGTGGCAGGGCAAAGCAGGCGCTTGGTGATACTGAAGGCGCATGCAAGGACTGGAACAAAGCATTTGATCTGGGGCTGACCGAAGCAAAGAATCTGATCATCAAATACTGCAAGTAAACCTTCGGATGAGGAAGGCGGCTGCAATACTATTTGCATTTATTTTATTTTCCTGCGGGGCTTTCGGGCAGTTCAATGCCCGGGCAAAACCCAATAAGACATTCATTGATTCAGGTATTCTCAAAGCGAAGCTGGGTGATTACGGGGCTGCGCTGAAAGACCTTGATAAAGCGGTCGCGATGGATACTGCCAGCGCTGAGGCTTTTTTTAACCGTGGTGTGGTAAGGTATGAGATAAAAGATTATCATGGAGCGATTGATGATTTTAACCGTGTTCTTGAGTTGCGCCAGTCCTATCCCGAGCCCTGGTTCAGCCGGGCTCTTGCAAAAGACGGGCTTAAAGATTACGATGGTGCGATTAAGGATTACACCAAGGCGGCAGCGCTGAAGGCCGATTATCCTGAGGCCTATCATAATAAAGCCCTCGACCTTATGGAGATGGGAAATTATACCGAAGCAGTGATGAATTTCAGCCGCGCATTGCAATATAAGCCTGTGTTTCCCGAAGCGTATTATAACCGTGCCCTCTGCCGTTACAATCAGAAAGATTATACAGCGGCCATCGAGGACTTCAATGAGGCTATCAGGCTGGATACCTCCCAGGCCGATTATTTCGCCAGCAGGGGAGCCGCCAGGGCCGCTCTCGGGCAATATGAGGATGCTATCATTGACTTCGGTTTTGTAGTCAGTATGAGACCGGCTGATATCCCTGCACGCATGAACAAAGGTCTTGCCCAGATGTACCTGAAACAATATGAAGAAGCCATAAAGACCTATACCGAAGTTACGGACCTCCAGCCGGGTAACGACGAAGCCATGACCAACCGGGGCGTCGCGCAGCAGTACCTTGGCAGGAATGAAGATGCCTGCCGTGATTGGGACAGGGCTGTTGAACTCGGAAATGACAAAGCCAGGTCATATATCTTCAAATACTGTAAAAAATAATATCACTTTTCATCATTTCCCGGATTAAGTCCTGAGAAAATGATGGAAAACGATGAATCCCTGGAGGCCCTTGCCCTTGCTCAGGCTGGTTATCCCGTTTATTGGCGGGACCCTCACCGGGATGTCCTTCAAAGTCCTGATCCCGCTTCCTGTCTTTATCGCCCTCATGCTTCCGGTTTGCCTGGCTCTCTTCCTGTTTCACATGCTGACATTGAGTTACCGGCTAAGATGGCTCACCGGCTCATTAATACTCATGGCCTTTTTTGTATCCGGTTTTCAGCTTGCCGGTGTAAGCTTACGGCAGGATAGCAGTCAGTTACCTGAAATTGAGACAACGGTCATCCTGCTTTTAAGGGTCAGCGAATGCCCATCGGTGAGGCAGGGCTCGGCAAGCGTGATTACCGATCTGGTTTCATACAGGGATTCCGCTGCCTGGAAGCCGTTAAACACCAGGCTCTATCTCAGGCTTTACGGGAACAAGGCAGATACAATGCTTTCTTACGGAAATTATTACATGATTTATTCCAGGCCCGATCCCCTGAAATTCTTTCATAGCACCCATTCGTTTAACTTCAGGGAGTATTTGTATAACAAAGGGGTACGTTATGAGACAGGTATAAGGACAAGCAGTTGCATCCCTGTTCCCGGGGATCATGCGAATGTAATAAGCCGGCTTGCATTTAAGGTAAGGGATCGTCTGCTGCAGATTTTCAGGGATAAAGGCCTGTCGGGGCAGGAGTTCTCTGTTGCAGCCGCCTTGTTGCTGGGCTATGTAAATGAGATCGACAGCAGGCTCAAATCGGCTTTTGCCGCCAGCGGCACAATGCATATCCTTTCGGTATCGGGCATGCATGTAGGGGTCATTTTTCTTTTCCTGGAGACCATCCTCGCTTTCCTGGCCAGATTCAGGAACGGGATTTATTTAAAACTCCTGATTCAGCTTCTGTTTATCTGGGCCTATGCGGCTGTGACCGGCTTTTCCCCGGCCGTACTAAGGGCCGCCGCCTGCCTGAGTTTCATACTGGCAGGCAAAGCCATCAAACGAAAACCCGAAATGCTGAATGTGATCAGCGCCTCAGTGTTCTTTTTATTGATCCTGGATCCATCGATAATCACCGATGTGGGATTCCAGCTTTCATACCTTGCCGTTGCAGGGATAGTCATACTATATAAACCCATTTATGATCTTTATATGACCCATTCCTGGTTACCCGGTAAGATCTGGGCACTCGTTGCAGTTTCCATTGCAGCCCAAATAGCAACCTGTCCCCTAAGTCTCTATTATTTTCACCGCTTTCCCAATTATTTCATCCTTTCAAACCTGCTTATCGTTCCCCTTTCGAACGGGATCATCCTCATGGGGATACTTGGCTTATTGTGTTCCTCAATTCCCCTGGCAGGAGGGCTTTCAATATCAGCCCTGAAACTGCTCCTGGTCTGCCTCAACAAAAGCGTGTTGTGGATAGGATCCCTGCCCGGGGCCGTGACCCCGGGGTTTTTTCCTTCAATACCTGAGATCATGTTATGGTATCTGATAATCATCTGCCTTTTTCAGTTCCTTACCGCAAAGAATAAGATTTTTCTTTTGTTTGCCTTATCCTGCATCATCATCGTTGAATTTTCAATTCTGGTAGAGAAAAGCTGCAATTTTTCCCGGTCCAGGCTGTCTGTGCACCAGGGAAGCCGGGGGTATGTCGTCAGGTATATCAGGGGAACAAAGGAAATCTGTTTTTATTCAGGACTGCGGATGATGACTGACCCCTTTATCACCGGGCAGATCGGCAACGAGCGAATGGCCGGGAGTGTGAGCTCTGTAAAGGAACGCTGGATAAATTTCAAAGGCTGGCAAAAAGCCCTGGGGTTCCCCGAAGTCGGCAGGTTTGGCAATATGCTGATGGCAGGAGAGAAGAGGGTTTATTTACTTGAAAGGACGTTGAATAAGAACCTCAATGTGAAAACTCATGCCGACATTGTGCTGATTGGCCGGAATGCCAATTATAGAATAGAACAGCTGAAAAAAATATTCACGCCTGGTATCATACTGAATATTTCTACAGCTTCCCATTCAAGGGTTACAGGCTGGTCGGACCAGGCAAGGAGGCTGGGCCTGAAGTTTTACGACTTGAAAACAAGCGGATTTTATCAGGAAGAATTGTAATTTATTTTTGAAAGTCCGGAAAATTAATATACTTTTGCAGTCTGAATGAAGGACTGGTAGTTCAGCTGGTTAGAATGCCGCCCTGTCACGGCGGAGGTCGCGAGTTCGAGTCTCGTCCAGTCCGCAGAATCAAAAAGAAAAACCCTGTAGCATCGAATGTTACAGTGTCGAGTTCGAGTCTCGTCCAGTCCGCAGAATCAAAAAGAAAAACCCTGTAGCATCGAATGTTACAGGGTTTTTTGTTGATCGATAAACAAATACCGATAAGTAGTTTAGTACTTTTTCTTTTCTTTCTTTTCCTTTTTTTCCAGCCTTTTTTCTTTCAGCGTCTTGGTTGGCTCTTTCTTGACGCTCTTTTTAACATCCTGTCCTTTTGACATACGAAGAGGTTTTAATGGTTAATATTTCTTGGAATTGATTTCTCTATTTGTAATACAAAAATACAGATTATGAGTCGAAAATGCAAAAGCAGCATTTAATGAACTTCCCGTTTTAAGGTTCCTTGTCGAAATCCTCCCGTGAAATTATTTTTATTTCAGCCTTTTTATCCTTTGCAAGTTCCCCGTTAAGTTTAGGAAGATCCCCTGCAATAAAACTATTCGTCTCGCTGATGATTTTATCTGATTCAGCTGCAAGAATATCGAGCCCCTGTATCTGTGAATCGGTTGGCCGGCCCGGGTATTGCATTATTGAACCATAGATGAAAGCAATCCTTTCCCTCAGCCTTTCTTCGCCGGTAATTTTGCCTTCTTTGGTAGATACAATCCTGCAGTGAAGGGTGTCCATACGAACAGAGATGGTGAGGAGTTGCTTTGAAAGGGATTTGGATGCGGATTTTGCAAGGTTCTTTGACTGGTCGCGGACTTCCCTCAACTGCCTGTCGGCATAAGCAAGGGACTGAAGCAGGTTATAAGCTTTCATTACTGACTTCTGTCTTGTATCGCGGTCCTGAAGGGAATACATTGATTTCGGATCGGGTAACAGCCTGATTTTAGCCTCGTAAACATCATTATTGCGGAATAGTTTTACGGTATATTCACCGGGGGAATATTGAGGGCCGGCAAAGGCGGAACCTTCCATCTGTGGCGATACGGGCACTTTGGGTGGTTTCATCTGGATAGTCCACTGAACTACATTGATTCCTTTGCGCATGCCTGCCGGAAGCCGTTTGATCATTTTCCCGTCAGCATCATAGATCTCCATATGGATATCACCGAAA
>JAPLDN010000328.1 GCA_026391755.1 Bacteroidota bacterium | reverse complement strand
AGTATCCAGGTTTTAGAAGGTTTAGAAGCAGTGAGAAAACGACCTGCCATGTACATTGGTGATATCGGCGTAAAAGGGCTGCATCACCTCGTATATGAAGTTGTTGACAACTCTATTGACGAGGCATTGGCTGGTTATTGCAACAAGATCGATGTGATCATACATCCCGATAATTCAATCACCGTTATCGATAATGGGCGCGGGATCCCAACCGACTTTCATGAGAAAGAACAAAAATCGGCCCTGGAAGTGGTCATGACCGTGCTTCATGCGGGTGGAAAATTTGACAAGGACTCTTACAAGGTATCAGGAGGTCTTCATGGTGTCGGGGTTTCGGTTGTAAACGCTCTTTCATCGAGACTCAAGGTCACAGTGCAGAGAAGCGGTAAGATATTCGAACAGGAATATTCAATCGGCAAACCCCTGGCTGATATTAAAATCACTGGAGAGACCAGCCTTACCGGAACAACAGTGAATTTTTTACCCGATTCTTCTATCTTTATTACCAGCCGTTACGATTACGCCATCCTGGCTTCGCGTTTGAGGGAACTGGCTTACCTGAATAAGGGAATTACACTGACTATCCACGACGAGCGCGAGAAGGATGATTCGGGTAACCCGCTCGAGGATGTCTTCTTTTCAAGTGCAGGGCTTACCGATTTTATCAACTATCTCGACGCAAACCGCGAAAAGCTCATCCCTGAACCCATTTCCATGGAAGGAGAACGTTCTGGTATCCCTATTGAGATCGCAATGCAGTATAACACTTCGTTTGCCGAAAACATCCATTCTTACGTAAACAATATCAATACCCATGAAGGGGGAACCCATCTTTCGGGTTTCCGCAGGGCGCTTACCCGCACCCATCAACGGCGACGACTTCCGTGAAGGCCTCACCTGCATTATTTCCGTGAAGGTACAGGAACCCCAGTTCGAAGGACAAACAAAAACGAAGCTCGGCAACAATGAGGTTATGGGAGTTGTTGACCAGCTTGCAAGTGAGCTTCTTTCGTATTATCTCGAGGAACATCCCAAGGAAGCCAGGACAATCGTTAATAAAGTTATTCTTGCAGCCACGGCAAGACATGCAGCACGTAAAGCCAGGGAACTTGTCCAGCGAAAAGGCGTGCTTGGGGGAGCAGGATTGCCGGGTAAGCTTGCCGACTGTTCCGAAAGCGATCCTTCCCTTTGCGAGATTTACCTGGTTGAGGGTGATTCGGCCGGAGGTACTGCAAAACAGGGACGCGACAGGAAATTCCAGGCTATCCTCCCGCTCAGGGGAAAAATCCTGAACGTAGAAAAAGCTATGGCTTATAAAATCTTTGACAGCGAGGAAATCAAGAATATGTTTACTGCTTTGGGTGTGACAATTGGCACCGAAGAGGACACCAAGGCACTAAATCTTGAGAAACTACGTTATCATAAAATAATAATTATTACTGATGCCGATGTCGACGGAAGTCATATTGCAACCCTGATCCTGACTTTCTTCTTCAGATATATGAAGGAACTGATTGAAAACGGATACGTGTACATCGCAACACCCCCACTTTACCTGATAAAAAAAGGGACTAAACAGGAATATTGCTGGACTGAAGAAGAACGCATCAGGATTATTGCGGAATATTCAGGAAACGGAAAGGAATCAGGTGTTCACCTTCAGAGGTATAAAGGCTTGGGAGAAATGAATGCCGAACAGCTATGGTCAACAACCATGGACCCACAGTTCAGGACGCTGAGGCAGGTAACTATTGAAAACGGTACCGAGGCAGACCGTATCTTTTCGATGCTGATGGGAGATGACGTTCCCCCGAGAAGGGAATTCATCGAGAAGAATGCCAAGTATGCCAACATTGATGCTTAGAATAGTATAATTTTTTGGCACTTATAAATCTATAGGTAGTTTTACCTGTATTTAACTTCACTTCTATGGCTTCCCGGAAGTATATCCTCATTTTCGCTGGCATTCTTATTGTCGCAATCATTGTTTACCTCATCATTCCCAGGGGAAATAAAGAACAACAAATCATTGCCAAAGTCAAAAAAGGAAATTTCCCGATCGAGGTTTCCGTAACAGGAGAGCTGATCGCAAAAAGCTCCGAAAAGATATTCGGGCCTTCATGCCTGAGGCAGATCGGTATCTGGCAGGTAAAGATGCAGGATATCATCCCCGACGGAACGGTAGTGGATTCAGGCCAGTATGTTGCCGCCCTGGACAGGACGGAGATCTCAGGAAAGATCAAAGACGAGGAAACAAATACCGAAAAGCTGGAATCCCAGATGACCAAAACCCGGCTCGA
>JAPLDN010000183.1 GCA_026391755.1 Bacteroidota bacterium | reverse complement strand
AAGGGACAATGTCGGAATGGTAACCTATGCCGGAGCAGGTTGTATGGGAAGGGTTTTCAACAACATTTCTTCCCAGTTGCTTCATATAACGGAAAAAAGTTTTTTCGGCTCCCGGAAAGAAATTCTGCCTGACACAACTCCTGACGTAAAAGTAGTTATCGTCGGCTATCTCTTTCTGGTATTCATTCCAAATCTGGCGTTTTCCCTCCGGCTTCATGATTCTGTAGTATGATCCTTGTTTACTGCGGTATATATGTGTTTGATATAATCGTTTTGAAGGCCGTCGTCAAGCTGGATACCCATTTCCTCTGCTTTTTGCCTGGAGAAGTCTTCGATTTTTTCAAACCTTGCCGTGCCCCCGGTTTCGTCAAAGATCTTCCTGATTTCATCCAGGTCTTCCTGCGGAATAGCTCTCAGCACACCCGGGCCTGCTTTCTGATAATTGGCTCCCAGCCTTTCCATGACTTTGTCGATGTTTTGAAATTCCCATTCCCATACAGGCCCCTGTTCGGGGTGGTTTTCGGGTGTGATCTGGGAAGGATACAGGCAATAGCCGTATTTCAGTATCCAATGGCCGACGGTCCTTTTAATTGCAAGTTGCTGACGGCCTTTTTCAGACTCTACAAAATATCCCGATTCCTGCGACAGGGATCGCAGGGCTGTAATCAGCAAGCCCGGAGCATTATTCCTGGGACATCTTGTTACGCACGACATACATTCCCCGCAATACCAGATAGTGTCGCTTTTCAGCAACTCCAGGATCTTCTCATCATCTTTTGTCTGCAGGATGTCGACCAGTTTCCGGGGCTGGTAATTGTAAAACTCAGCCGCCGGACAAATGGCAGTGCAGGTTCCGCAGTTAAGGCAGGCTGTAAGGCCTTCAACAAAGCGGATATCCTGCCGGAGTTTTTCATATAGTTCGCCCATACAGGAACAAAGATAACAAAAAGGTTCATTTAAGAGTGAAAGCGTACTTGAGGAGGTTACTTCCCATCTGTAGGGCTTTTAGCCTTGTCGGTTCACTGTCATGGTGAACATCAGGGTCTTCCCATCCGTCGCCCAGGTCACATTCATAGGAATAGAAAACGACCAGCCTGCCTTCCCATATTAGTCCAAAGCCCTGGGGAGGTTTGCCGTCATGCTCATGAATTTTGGGCAATCCGTTAGGGAAGTCGTATTTCTGGTGGTAAACAGGGTGGGAGAATGGTAATTCAATCAGTTCGAGTTCGGGAAAGATCAATTTTAATTGGGGCCTGATGTATTTATCGAGTCCGTAATTGTCGTCGATATGTAAAAACCCTCCGGCCATTAGGTATTTCCTCAGATTCCGGGCTTCCTGTTCAGAGAAGACCACGTTCCCATGCCCCGTCATATGAATAAATGGGTAGTTCATTATTTCTGGATTCCCCGCTTCAACTGTTGCAATCTCTTCACTGATGCCGGTTCCCAGGTTCCTATTTGCGAATTTAACAAGATTGGGAAGAGATGTCGGATTGGCATACCAGTCGCCCCCCCCGTTGTATTTTAAAAGACCTATCTGGTAAGAAGCCGGTGAAAAAGAAGTACAAGGCAGGGCCAGGATACTCAGAAGCACTATTTTAAACCAGATTTTTTTTATCGATAATATCGGCATGGGTTATGGCTTACATCCTGTTAATAAGATTTACAACTGCAGTCACATAAACACCTGCGGTTTCGGTCCTGAGCCTGCTTTCGCCAAGGCTTACAGGCAGGAACCCTGCTTTAATGGCGGTCTCGATTTCTGTTTCAGAGAAATCGCCTTCTGGTCCGATAAGTACGACCATGTCACTGCCTTTTACACAAGCATTCTGTATCTCCTGTTCATTCCCGCTGAGGCAACTGGCAATGAGTTTGATACCCTGAATAGGCCGGGTTACAAAGTCTTTAAATCCTGCAGCTTCATTCAATCGGGGAAGCCTTGTTTTAAGTGACTGTTTTACCGCCGAAATAAGGATCTTATTCAACCTGTCGTGATTGACCCTGTTGCGTTCAGAATGAGAACAGAAAACAGGTGTTATCTCGGCTATGCCTATCTCGGTTGCTTTCTCGAGAAACCACTCAAGCCGCTCTGAGTTCTTTGTGGGTGCTATGGCTATATGCAGGCTGAAACCTCCTGTGCCCGGGCTGGCTGCAGCTTTTATAATTGCGGCAGTTACTTTTCCCGAAGCGGTATCG
>JAPLDN010000040.1 GCA_026391755.1 Bacteroidota bacterium | reverse complement strand
TAGTGATGAGCCATGAGTCTTATTCTCATCGCTCATCACTCATCACTCGTGGCTTTTCCTGAAAAATGAAAAATTGACTTCCCCGTAATTCCTGTGCTGTTCAAAGCCGGGGAACATACTGAAATCATATTTTTTAGGGTGTTCAAGGATGAACAATCCCCCGGAAACAAGCAATGTACCGCTTAGTAAAAGATCAGGCAGGTCGGGAAGCTGAGGCAGATCATAAGGCGGATCGGCAAAGACCAGGTCCCATGTGTCAGCCGCCTGCCTTGAATAGGTCAGGGCATTTGTCTTTACCGGGAACAGATTTATCATTTTCAGTTCCAGAGCTGTCTTATGAATATAGCTGATGCAGCGGGGATGATTGTCGAGGGATGTTACGCTTTTGCAGCCCCTTGAAACAAATTCAAAAGAAATGGCTCCTGTCCCGGCAAAAAGATCCAATACCCTGGTTGATTCATAATCAATGAGATTATTTAAAACATTGAACAACGCTTCCCTGGCAAAATCGGTTGTTGGTCTTACAGGAAGATTACCCGGGGGATGCAGCTTTCTCCCTTTATATGTACCGCTTACGATCCGCATGAATTGAAATTCAGCAAGGGATAATACGACTGGGGGGCGACAATATCAAATACCGGGCTGTATTTGAAGGTCTCGTTCCGCCGTCCGAATTCCATATTTTTCACATAGCGGTAAACCAGTTCAAACAGATTGGAGCCGCGGTCAATATTCCCTAAAAGGATAACCGAGGCCTGTTCGGGGTTCATTCCAAGCTGTTCAAGAACGAAGATCAGGAAATACGCCACGTCTTCTGCCACCATCCAGGTGAAGGTGTTCAGGTACTTTACCTGCTTTCCATCGTATATCAGAATGTCGAAAGTTTTTTCCTTGATGTGAAGAAAAATACGGTTCGCGCTGATACGAGTTTTGAAATTCATCCAGACTGTCTGCAGCAGTATTGTTGTCAGGCTGGAAATCCTTGCCGATGGGAATAACCTCTTTGTCGCATCTTCGAGATGCTTGGGTATGGAATACACGTTGTAATTGTCAAATTGCTGGATATGGTCAGCAAGCACATGCTCATCGGCCAGTAGCTGAAAATTAAGTTTCAGGAAATTTTCGGATTCCTGTGCGTCAAAGAGAGGTCCGGGAATTAGAGTGCTTTTCTTCCCTTCAAAAGCAATCCGCACAGTCTTGAAAGGGTTCTTCAGCCAGGGATTCGCAGTAAGGACACTCCTGAGAAAGTCGTCAAACGACAGCTTAAACCCAGGCTTTGCTTTTGGAATAAAGTCATTTCGGCGATATTCATGCAGGAGTATATATTTATTGGTCCTGTAATCCAATACACAATAAGCAATATGGAATTCATTGAATTGGAGAGACAATCCGTAATTCCGGGTTTCCTGGGTCAGGAATGCGGCATCGGTGCGGTTAAGGACAACGGTATAAAATTCCGGCATAAGATCAGGCGATCAGTACAAATGCAATATTTATTGCAATAATAATTATAAATCCTGAGACAAGTATAATCCAGGACTTACGACCTGCAAAGAATAAGTTGTAATGATCAGAAAGCCGGTCATGGCTTGCTGAATGTCTTTAAAATATTCCATTGCACTCAGTTAGGATTTGAAATTATTCCTGCAATTCATGGTATGCAGGGAAATTTTCGAGAAAAGTATAACTACCGTTTACAGGCTCCATCCTGCAGATAAAATGCCTGATACCGTTAGTAAGGGCAAGGTACGGGACTTTCAGAGTGAAATTATACATTGCCAGCTGGTCAAAAACCTGCTGGTCAATTTCAACCGTGGGGGCTTTGCATTCCACCGCCAACAGGGGTTTCCCCTGCCTGCTGTAAACGACAATATCGCTCCGTTTCGAAAGACGGTTGTACATGAGCGAGGCTTCAACATGGATCAGGGATGCAGGAAAACTATGATGATTAACAAGAAAATTCAGAAAATTCTGCCTCACCCATTCCTCTGGAGTGAGGCGGACATATTTTTTCCGGAAAGGGTCGTGGATTTCATGTTTCCCGTTCCTGTTTGTCCTTATCCTGTATGGATATTCAGGGAGGTTGAGTTTAGGCATCATCTTACTACAAATATAATGATAAAGATGATAAATGGCTATCTTTGCCCGCAAGGAATGTCTCTATTGATTTTTCAAGAATATGGCGAGGGATAGTGGTTTCGAGAATATCTTGTCAGATTTAAAAAATAAGATTTATTACCCGGTTTATCTTTTATCGGGCGAGGAACCTTATTTCATCGATGTCATTTCCGATTATATTGAGGAAAACGTTTTAAGCGAGCAGGAAAAAGAATTCAACCAAACCATTGTATATGGCAAGGACGCGGATGCGGCTACTGTAATGAGTTATGCCAGGCGATACCCGATGATGTCGAATTACCAGGTGCTGATCGTGAAGGAGGCCCAGGACCTGGGCGATCTGGATGCCTTTCTCCCATACATTCAGAACCCGGTAAGTTCAACTATCCTGGTTTTATGCTATAAATACAGGAAACTCGATAAGCGAAAATCCCTGTATAAAACAATTGAGAAGTCTGGGGTTGTGATGGAATCGGCTGTGCTTTATGACAATAAAATGCCTGATTGGATCAGCAATTACGTAAAAGAAAGAGGGTTCTCAGTTTCTCCCAAGGCTGCCGTGCTTCTTGCCGAATTCGTGGGGAATGAACTTTCAAAGATCGTCAATGAGCTTACGAAACTGTTTATCAATCTCCCGGCCGGCTCCGAGATTACCGAAGATGTTATTGAAAGGAATATTGGGATCAGCAAAGATTTCAACGTATTTGAACTGCAAAAGGCCCTGGGAAGAAAAGATGTATACAAATCGAATATGATTATACAGTACTTTGCTGCAAACCTTAAAGAGAACCCCCTGGTAAAAATAATTCCTAACCTGTATTCCTATTTTACCAAAGTCCTCATTTATCATTACCTGCCCGACAAATCACGCAACAATGCAGCTGCCGCTTTATCGGTCAGCCCTTTCTTCATTCAGGATTATCAGACTGCCGCAAAGAATTACCCAATGCATCGCTTAGTATCAGTGATCTCGTACCTGAGGGAATATGACCTGAAGGCAAAAGGACTTGAAAATGTTTCCGCGACTGATGGTGAATTAATGAAAGAATTGGTATATAAGATATTGCACTGAAGCCTTTGTTGCTATTCCTCCTCTACCTTATAATTATATTCCTGGGAACGGTAGGTATCTTCAATGATCCTGGCGAATTTTTCCTGAATGAATTTTCTTCTTAGTTTGAGTGTTGGCGATAACTCCCCTGATGTGATACTCCAGGCGGCTGATAGCAGTCGGAACTTCTTGATCTTTTCTGTTTTTCCAAGTTCGAGGTTGACATGCTCGACCTCTTCACGGATGCGTTTTATGATTTTTGGATTCCTGATGGCTTTTTCAGGGCTCACGAAGCTTATCCCTTTTACTTTGCACCATCCCTTCAAATGTTCCAAATTAGGGACGATGAGGGCTGCTGTGTATTTCCGATTTTCGCCAATCACCATGATATGCTCAACGAAGGGTGATTCCTTGAATTTCTGTTCAATAACCTGGGGGGCTATATATTTCCCCGTTGATGTTTTAAAGATTTCCTTTTTCCGGTCGGTGATCCTCAGATATCTGCCGTCTTCAAATACCCCCAGATCCCCGGTATGGAACCAGCCTTCATCATCAATGACTTCCCTGGTTCGCTCAGGGCGGTTATAATATCCCAGCATCACATTTGGTCCACGGCAAAGTATCTCATTGTCCTCAGCTATCCTTATTTCGACCCCGGGGAGGACAGGGCCCACCGCCCCGAACTTCATTCCTCCTTTTTCGAATGTGGAAACCGCAACAACCGGTGAAGTTTCAGTAAGTCCGTAACCTTCCAACAAAGGAATACCAGCAGCCCAAAAGACCCTGGCAAGACGGGGATGGAGGGCCGCTCCTCCTGAAATAATAAGTTTTACTTTTCCTCCCAGGGCCTTCTTCCATTTCCTGAATACCAGCAGCCTGGCAATCATCAGCTTCAGATCGCAATACAGTCCGCGCTCATGGTTAAGTTCAAATTTATGTCCCTGTCGCAGAGCCCAGAAAAAAACTGTCTTTCGGATTCCTTTCATGTTTCTTCCCCTGATCACAATGCGGTTGTACATTTTCTCCAGCACACGGGGAACTGCAGCGAATGTCTCCGGTTTAATCTCACGGATCTGTTCTCCCACTTTTTCAATGTTTTCGCAATAGTAAATCGACATTCCGAATGACTGGAAAAGGTAATTAAGCATACGTTCATAAACATGGCATAAAGGGAGGAAACTCAAAGCTTTATCTTTGTGAGTAAAGCTGGGGATTTTCGCACATGCAGTAAAATTACTTATAAAATTACGGTGCGAAAGCATGACTCCTTTGGGCCGGCCTGTTGTCCCTGAAGTGTATATAATGGTTGCAAGGTCATCAGGATTAATTTCTGATTTGAGTTTGTCCAGTTCCGAAGTGGAAGGATAATTTAAGCCCAGTTCCAGCAATTCTTTCCAATGCCTCAAACCTTTGACTTTTTCAATGCTGAATATTTCCTTAAGGCTGGCAACGTTCGGACAAATATTCTTAATCCTCTGGTAGATCTCATGATTTGATACGATGAGATATTCCGAATGTGAATCATTCAGGATAAAGCAGTAATTATCTTCACTCACAGTGGGGTACACGGGAACCTGAACAGCGCCTATCTGCATAATGCCCATATCAAAGAAATTCCATTCAGGGCTGTTCACCAGCACGGTTGCGATCTTCACACCCTTGCTTACTCCTAATGAAAGCAAGCCAAGGCTTATCGTGTTGGAGTAATTAATATAATCAGTGGAGGAATAAGCAAGCCACTTCCCGGCTTTGCGTTTAAGCAATGCATTGGCCTTGGATGGATAATTCTCACGGTACACATCCAGCAGGTCAAAAAGTCGGGTCACCGGTTGGGTGCGCATAATGCGGCATTAATTATTTAAATAAAGCGTCTATCTGTTCCTTGTATTTGCCATGAATGAACTTCCGTTTCAGTTTCAGGGTAGGAGTTATTTCTCCTGACTCCAGTGTCCATTCATGATCGAGGAGCTCCCAGGATTTAACCTGTTCGGTTTCCCCGAACAATTTGTTGTACTTTTTTATTTCGGCCTGGAAACGCTTGCTGATTTTAGGATTTTTTATCACTGCGGATGGCGAAGTAAACTCGATTTCCTTCCTGATACAATATTCTTTGAGGAAAGCAAAATCAGGGACAATGAGCGCTCCGGCAAATTTCTGGTTCTCCCCTACCACCATTATCTGGTCAATGAACTGTGATTCTTTGAATTTATCTTCTATAGGCTGGGGGCTGACATACTTTCCAAAAGATGTTTTAAATAGTTCTTTTTTCCTTCCGGTGATCTTTAGTTGTCCCTGGGGTTCGATATGTCCCAGGTCCCCGGTATGAAACCAACCCTCTTTGTCAACTGCATCCTTTGTCATTTCGGGTTCTTTGTAATACCCAAGCATGATACCGGGGCCTTTCACACAGATCTCACCATCTTCGGCTATTTTAACAACAGAGTTACTGATTACAGGACCAACCGTTCCGAACTTGATCCCGTTTTCACTGAAATCACTCACAGCGATCACGGGGGATGTTTCGGTAAGTCCGTATCCTTCCAAAATATGAATGCCGGCACAGCTGAACATGCGGCTTAGCCTGGGCTGCAGAGCTGCTCCTCCCGAAACAATAATGTTTATATCCCCTCCCATTGCTTCCCGCCATTTTACATAGACCAGCTTATCGTACAGTTTTCTTTTCAGTTCGTAAAACCATCCGTTTGCACCTTTGATCTCATAACGAAGTGCGAGATGGAATGCCCACCAGAAGATCCAGCTTTTTATCCCTTTCTGCTTACGTCCGGTTGAGACGAGCTTGTCGTATATCTTCTCCAATAGCCTGGGAACCGTAGTCAGGATCTGCGGATGGATCTCCTTCATGTTATCGGTAATGGTTCCGATATTCTCCGCATAATACACTGAAATACCGTCATACTGGTAAAGGTAATTCATCATGCGTTCGTATACATGGCATAAGGGGAGGTAACTGATCGCCCTTGCTTCCTCCCCGAAAGGCGGGATATGAGCGCAGGCCATGAAATTAGATATAAGGTTTTTATGCGAGATCATAACCCCTTTTGGATTGCCTGTAGTCCCGGAAGTATAAATAATTGTTGCTGTATCATCGGGTGAAACTTCTGCCTTCCGTTTTTCAAGAAAATCCTTCTCCTGCCTTGTTTTTCCCAGTTCAACCAGTTCGCTGAGATGCTTCAATCCATCGTTGTCCCTGTATGTGTAAATATCCTGAAGGGAAGGTACCATTGGAAGAATATGCTGGATCTTCCTGAGAAGC
>JAPLDN010000073.1 GCA_026391755.1 Bacteroidota bacterium | reverse complement strand
TCTTCGTCGAAATCGGGAACCATCTCCTTGAAGAAACTTAGCAGTGCGGCATTATCTGATTTAGGGTCAATACCTGCTTTACCTTCCAGTTTCTCATTAAACGCTTTGAAAACATCTTTTAATGGTCGGTCTTCACCCGTAGTGAAAACGCTGATCTCCTCAAGGGAGCTCATTTTTTCATGGCCGAAAGCAGGTATTCGCTTCAGGTCGGCAAGAGACTCAACGATCACCGCATTCTTACCCTGGGAAACGACTTTAAATAAACCGCTTTTGCCAGAAATAGACACAATTTTAGTGAGATCCATAGAATATTATTTTATGCAAATATACAAAAAGCCAGCTTAAATTATCTTGTAGTTTTTGTATTCTCCTATACGCCAGTCAACAAGGTTCTCGATTGTTTGCAATGCCTTCTGAACCGGAGTCAGCTTGTTCTTTCCCGGATTGGGCCTGAATTCCCAATTTTTGGATGAAATCCTTTTTTTGATTACTTCCGGATGGCTTCCCTCGAATTTTTTCAGGCCGCCAATGATGTTGTAATCGAATTCACTTGCTGGAGGAATGTTGTTTTTGACCCATTCGTCATCATGCCAGTGTTTTTGAAAGGACTCCTGCTTGGCTTGCTGGGAGCCCGGGGGTTTTACCCAGCCATAATGGTAAACCCAGGCTTCAAGCGGCTTAACATTCAGCTTGCGTCCCTGGTTACGGAATCCCTGGGCATACCGGTAAGACCTTATACCATGTTGTTTCCTGATGATCCTCACTTCACGGCGGTACCAGTCGCGGGAAGAAGCCAGATAGTCATATGATCCGAAAAAATGCAGGTAGTTAAAGAGCAGGCCTTCAACACTGGCATTATCTTGCCACCTTTCCATCCCTTCATGAATTGCGGGTAGAAATTTTTCATGGACGACCTCATCCGCCTGTATGTAAAAAGCCCAGTCGGTATCTTCAGAGACTGCATCCAAAGCTTTATTTGTCTCAACTGCAAGTACACTCCCTCCCTCCCTGAGTTTATCGTCCCAAACGCTGTCGATAATACGGATCTTCGCCGGCTCGATTGAAGCAATGAGTTCCCTGGTTGCATCATCCGAATTGCCTGCCGCAACAATGAATTCATCGCAAACGGGCAAAATGGAACGAATCGCCTCTGCCACAGGGTAGTCGAACTTAATGGCATTCCTCACAATGGTAAATCCGCTGACTTTCATCTCAGAAGGATATAATCCCGGTATAGTTTTCCGGGCTGATCTTTTTTAGCTCGTTTTTTACCTTCCTGCTCACTTTCAGGCTGTCGATGAACTCATGAAGTATGACCCTGGTTACCTGGCGGTTTCCCCGGGTCAGGTCTTTCAGAGCCTCATATGGATTAGGGTATTTTTCGCGCCTGAGTATGGTCTGCAGGGCTTCGGAAACCACGGCCCAGTTGTTGTTAAGGTCAAGCTGCAGCTTAGCTTCATTAAGTATCAGCTTGTCCAGGCCTTTCAGCAGGGATTTAAACCCGATAACTGAATGCGCAAATGGCATGCCTATATTCCTGATCACTGTGGAATCGGTAAGATCCCTCTGCAGACGGCTTATGGGAAGCTTAGCTGAGAGGTACTCATAGAATGTATTGGCAAGGCCAAGGTTCCCTTCGGAGTTTTCGAAATCTATTGGATTTACTTTATGCGGCATGGTTGAAGAACCCGTTTCGCCCTTCTTCACTTTCTGCCTGAAATATTCCATGGAAATATAAGCCCAGATATCGCGGTCAAGATCTATAAGTATGGTATTGATTCGTTTCAGGTTGTCGAAAAGAGCAGCCAGGTTATCGTAATGCTCAATCTGGGTTGTTGTTTTCTGCCTGCTGAGGCCAAAGGACTTCTCCAGTAAATTATCAGCAAAATCGTTCCAGTCTATATCGGGATACGCAACATGATGTGCGTTAAAATTCCCTGTTGCTCCACCAAATTTACCTTCAAACCTGAGCGACTCCAGCATAGCAATCTGGACCCCAAGCCTTTCGGTAAAAACAAAAAGTTCTTTACCTACAGTAGTGGGAGAGGCCGGCTGCCCATGAGTATGGGCCATCATCGCGACATCCTTCCACTCCTGTGAACGGGCATAGAGAATATTGAAAACCTCTTCGAGCAATGGCAGGTAAACTTCAACAAATGCATCCCTGGTGGCCATAGGAAATGCCGTGTTGTTCACATCCTGGGAAGTAAGTCCGAAGTGCACAAATTCCGAATATTCCGACAATCCCAGTTCCTTAAATTTCTCTTTTAGAAAATACTCGATAGCTTTTACATCGTGGTTTGTTTCCTTTTCAATATCCTTGACACGCATCACATCACTATCGTTCAAATGCCGACCGATGTGTCGCAATTTAGAATACACTTTTTTATCTATTTCCCTGAGCTCGGGCAAAGGAAGTTTGCACAGGGCAATGAAATATTCGATCTCGACTATGACACGGTATTGAATGATGGCAGCTTCGGAAAAATATACTGCAAGTTTCTCTGTGGCTTTCCTGTACCTTCCGTCGACAGGCGATATTGCAAAAAGAGAGTAGTCCATAATAAATGAATTCAGTTTATTTCTCCTACGAAAATACAAATTACTTGAACAGAAAAGCTAATCTCTTTGGCTATCCGTTAAAGATTACTTTGTTGGAATAACGAGTTTAGCGAAAGAATTGGAGTAAGCTGTGAAAAATCCCACTCCACCATTGCTGATGTTCCCTTCCACGTTGGCGGGAGGTCCCGAGAAAAAAGGTATCTGGTAACCGGCCTGCTGTACTTCCTGGATGAAATCATAGTATTCCTTGGTGATGCCACTCATCTGCACTAACAGGGTATCCCCGGGATGCAGGGTTTCCCAGGGATTGCCGTTATTAATGCGAAAAGCCGTCAGGCCTTTTATATAACTGCCGTTGAAAAACTTGTCGTCGGATGTCGACCATTTCTGGATGGAGTCGGACATCAGCACTCCATTACGGTAATATCTAAGCAGGTAAAAATTCATTTCATCGCCTGGCTCCTGGGCGTATATCTTAATCAGCCAATGCCCGTTTTTTCCCATGTCGGGATTAAACTCAGCCTGAATGGAATCAAGCCGGGCAACTTTCATGATCTTGCAGATTGAAGAGTATTCAGCAGCGTTCCCAATGACCTCGGGAAGTTTTATATCCAGGCCGTACGTTTTACCAATTACCCCCCTGAATTTTTTTGGCAGGGTGTAAATCCCCGGATTTGCGGGCAGTTCTTCCACGAGTGTATCGAGGAATGAGCCGTCGCTAAGGGTGACGATTGCATGGCTCACCATAGGAGGTGGCTGGTTATAGAAATAACTGGCCGTTTTACTGATGCTTACACTCTGTAGCATGCTGTCGTTTGTAATCCCGCCGTCGACTACCAGCCGGATATAGGAGTTATCCAGGTTTACATTGATCCTCTCGGTACACCCGGCGATCAACAAAAGGATGAGCAGGCTGAAGAGGAGCTTATTCATGTTTGAAATGAAAATTAAATGTTACTGAAGGAATTATGCCGAAGAGGTAGATCTTCTCGGCGTAGGTGACATTTGGGTCAACATTGTCCTGTACGAAATTGATTGACCAGGTATTATGACGGTTATACGCATTGTAAACCGAGAAATTCAGGTCCCATGAAAATTTACGTTTGGGCTTTTCCTTTGATGAAAAGGTCACAGCGAGGTCGAGACGGTGGTAATCCTGGTAGCGGTATGCATTTCGTTCGGAATAGATGGGTATAACCTTTCCGGCAACTGTAGCTCTCCCGGTGGGGAAAGTCACGGGAGCCCCGGTTGCATAGACCCAGTTAGCGCTTATGCTCCAGCGTTTCGCTACCTGGAAATTCAGCACCACACTGATGTTATTGGGCTTGTCGTAAGGGGCAGGATACGGGTTGGCCTGAATCTCGGGAATATTGCGAAATGACCTGGAATAAGTATAGCTGACCCATCCGCTGACTATCTTTTCGTTGAGTCTTACGAGAAATTCAATACCGTATGAATAGCCCCGGCCTGTCCTCACCTGGCCTTCAAGAGTGTCAACCAGCAAGAGCTGTGCGAAGTTCTTGAAATCTATCACATTCTGCATCCATTTATAATAAACTTCGACGGAAGTCTCTATGGTGTTGTGGCGAAAATTCCTGAAATAACCGAGAGCAACCTGGTCTCCAATCTGGGGTTTTATATTCGGGCTGGCAGGGAACCATATATCCAGCGGGGTACCTGCCGATGAATTCTGGGCGAGCTGGAGGTATTGGTAAGTTCGCGCATAGCTTGCTTTTACCGATGACTTCCCGTTGAAGTCATACAGCAATCCCAGCCTGGGCTCAATGCCCCCGTATGTATTGTAAATAATCCCTGTTTTGTAAACCGCGGAATCAATGACGACGTGGTTTGGTGTGTAATGGTAAACGGTTCCCGGACCAATACTTTGGAAAAGTGAAAGCCTGACCCCATAGGTTGCAACAAGATGAGATCCTATTTTTTGTTCATTTGAAGCGTAGAGACCCGATTCGATAGAATAGTTCTTGGGAACCTGGATACTGCTGAACACCGTTTCGCTCCCTGTTCCGGTAGCAGTCCCCGGATTTATCATGTGGTATGTCACTGCACCTCCGAAACGCAGGGTGTTTTTCGGATTGATATACCAGGAGAAATCGCCTTTAATTCCGAAGTCCTTGAGGTTGGCATTCCACTGAAAAGAGTTTGAGGTCCCGTCGGGAGTCCCCAGCAGATAGCGGTAGTCGCTGTATACACTGGTCAGGTTGAAAAACAGTTTTTTTGAAAATACGTGGTTCCAGCGGAATGTCCCGGTACCGTTGCCCCAACTCATCTTTGCAAACTGGTTGCTGAATACATCCCTTCCGAAGTAGCCCGATAAAAAGATGGTATTGTTATCGTTTATCTCATAATTAATCTTGGCATTCAGGTCATAGAAATAAAGACGGTTATTCTGAAGTGCTTTATTGGATGAAAGAGGAAGAAAAAGATCGGCATAAGTACGCCTTCCTGAAACAATAAATGAACACTTTTCTTTTTTTATCGGGCCCTCTATGGTAATCCTGCTGGAGATGATACCAATCCCCCCGTTAACCTCGTAACCTTTGGAGTTCCCTTCGTCCATCCTTACATCAAGAACAGATGCAAGCCTGCCTCCGTAATTCGCCGGTATATCACCTTTATATAATTTGACATCTTTGACCGCATCATTGTTGAACACAGAGAAAAATCCCATAAGGTGGGATGCATTATATACCGTGGCTTCATCAAGCAGGATCAGGTTCTGATCCGGTGCTCCCCCACGAACGCTGTAGCCGCTCGATCCTTCACTCACACTCTGGACCCCAGGCAGGAGCTGGATAGCCTTGATCACATCCACTTCACCCATAAGAGCCGGTATCTTCTGTATAGTATGAATATCCATCTTGAACACACTCATCTGCGGCTTGACCACATTCTGGTCGTTCCTGTCGCTCCTGACAACCACTTCCTGCAATTCTTTCTGTTCGGTGGCAAGCTCCATTTTCAGGCTGATATCCTTATTGAGAGTTATCTCAAGAGGAGAAGAGGTATATCCTATAAATGAAAATACGATATTATAAATTCCTTCAGGTAAAGTAAGCGAGAACCTTCCGTACTGGTCGGTAGTGGTTCCCGTTTTCATTTCTCTGACGAATACAGTTGCCCCAACCAGTGATTCCCCATCGGTTTTATCGGTAACCTTGCCCGATATAGTATGTTTTTTTACATTGTCGGGCAGGGCATAAGCTCCCGGCGACATCAGAGGTAATAAAAGAAAGCAACAGTAGTAAAAAAACTTCATCGGATACCGGAGGATTATTGCCTAATAACGCTGAATTCCCCGTTTTCGTATAACTTGATAATACGGGAAGGCTTCAGGGAGGAAATGACGTCATGATATATACCCACGGTATAATCAACCTGCTCCAGGATTAGCGGGTTGATATCATTGAAATTTAGGGGATTTGATGTCCCCGAGAGGTTCGCAGAAGTAGAAACAATGGGCTTGCCGAATTGCCTGATCATCTCCCTGCAAAATTCATGATCGGCAATGCGTATAGCCACAGAGCCGTCTTCAGCAAGTACATTCGGTGCAAGGTTCATCCCCTTGGGGTAAACGATAGTGAGAGGGGAAGTGATATTCTTTAAAAGGTCCCAGGTGATCAAAGGGACAGATTCCACGTAAAAAGGAAGTTTATTCGGGCTGTCGAGAAGGAGGATCAGGCTTTTGCTGCTTATGCGTTTTTTGATCCTGTATATTTTACGAACAGCATCTTCCCTTGTTGCATCGCAACCAATACCCCATATTGTATCAGTGGGATATAGTATGGTTCCGCCTGAATTCAGTGTTCCAAAGCAAGACATCAATTCCTGTTTAAATGCCGGGTCCTGCAATTCAAATGATATTAACAAAAAACAAAATTACCTATAAATCCTGATCAAATTAAAGAGGGGATGGAAATTGATCGGGCCTGATACCGTTGGCACATTCAAAATGTTGAAGCGGGCATTCTTTTCTGCCATGCAGTCCGCATGGGCGGCACTTAAGTTCCGTAAGGTTCTGGATGATCCAGTGTTGTTCAGAAAGAGGACCGAAACCGACTTCGGGAATGGTGCTGCAATAGACTACGGCAACTGCCGCATTTACAGACGATGCAAGATGCATTGGCGCCGAGTCGTTGGTGTAGTTCATCCTGGCATCTTTCATCAGCGCGGCTGATTCAAGCAAGCTGAGACTGCCGGAAAGCACCTGTATGGTTTTATTACCTGAAGAATTCTTTATTTCTTCACAAAGCCTGGTATCAGGAGCAGATCCCAGGAGGTAGATATGAAGCTTGGCCGGCAGTGTTTGAATCAGTTCCACCCATCTCGCAGCCGGGTATTGCTTGGTATACCATAGCGATGCCGGTGAAATGGTCACATAAGGCTGGGTTTTATAAGGAATAACCCTGGCTTCATCGGCAGGGGAGGGGTAGAGTCGCGGCCTGGGCACGCTGCCGAATTCCAGGGCCCTTTGCCCTGCCGGTATCACAGACCTGATAAGGGAAATATTCCGCTCAGCTTCGTGGACACCTTTCCCTATGAGGTGCGGAATCCGTTTCGAACTTCATTTACAGTAGTAGCAAGTATCACATCACCTATGGAGGCGGTTTGTATAACTAGTATTTTCAATTTGCTCAAGCGCTTACATTAAAATCCCTTAAAGCCTGGTTCAACGAAGTCTTTAGGTCAGTCGAGGCTTTGCGTTTCCCGATAATAAGGGCACAACTTACCTGGAATTTACCTGCAGGAAAAGTTTTCTCGAAACTCCCCGGGATGACTACCGACCTTGGAGGCACCAAGCCCTTGTGTTCAACGGGTTTGCTCCCCGATACATCGATAATACGGGTTGATGAGGTGAGTACCACATTGGCCCCGAGAACGGCTTCTTTTCCAATCCTCACACCTTCAACAATTATACATCTGGACCCGATGAAACAACCGTCCTCTATGATCACCGGAGCGGCCTGAACAGGCTCAAGAACGCCTCCCAGTCCAACTCCTCCGCTCAGGTGGACGTTCTTGCCCACTTGTGCGCACGACCCGACTGTGGCCCAGGTATCAACCAGGCTCCCATGGTCAATGTATGCGCCTATATTTATATAGGAAGGCATGAGAACCACACCTTCGGCAATAAAAGAACCAAATCGTGCAACTGCATGGGGCACTACCCTTATCCCCAGGGATTTATATCCCTTTTTCAGGGGAATCTTATCGTAGAATTCAAGCGGTCCGGCCTCCGATACCGACATCTTCTGTATCAGGAAATAAAGGATCACTGCTTTTTTAATCCATTCGTTGATGATCCAGCCTTCAATAAGGGGTTCGGCTATGCGAATTGCTCCCTTGTCAAGGAGCCTGATCACTTCACGTATTGCTTTCTGGGTCTCGGGTCTGCTTAGGAGTTCCCGGTTCTCCCAGGCCGGTTCTATTACAGAACGAAGCTGATCGGACATGTTAAGGCATTATTTGGGTTCAAATGTACGAAATAAATAATTTGTACATTTGCACCGGAGACAGACATGGGAAGGATTCTCGCAATCGATTATGGTCAAAAACGCAGCGGGCTCGCAGTTACTGATGAGCTTAAAATTATTGCTACAGCCCTTGGCACTTTACCAACGATGAAACTCCTGTCGTATCTTAAAAACTATGTTTCAATAAATCCTGTTGAGTGTTTTGTGGTGGGTGAGCCAAAACGAATGGATAATTCCCCTTCAGAATCGGCAAGGTTTATAGAACCATTTGTTAAACAACTGGCAATGGCATTCCCGGGTATAAGGGTTGAAAGAATGGATGAACGCTTTACTTCTCTTATTGCTGGAAGGGTCATACTGGAATCAGGCCTGAAGAAGATGGCACGTCGCGACAAAAGCCTTGTCGACTCGGTTAGTGCGACGATTATCCTTCAGTCATTCATGGAATCGGAAAGCAATAAAAAGGAATTTAGAAATTCATGATACTACCTGTAGTCGCATACGGTCATACAGTGTTAAAGAAAAAAGCTCAGGAAATTGGCCCCGATTATCCCGGCCTTAATCAATTTATCGCCGACTTTTGGGAAACCATGTACCAGGCCGATGGGGTGGGACTGGCTGCACCCCAGGTAAACAGGTCCATTAGATTATTTGCCATTGATGCATCTCCCTTTGTAAAAGACCATCCCGAAGTTGAAAGCTTCAAAAAACTCTTTATCAATGCTGAAATATACAGGGAAGAAGGAGAGGAATGGTCCTTCAATGAAGGCTGCCTTAGTTTTCCCGGGATGAGAGAGGATATCATGAGGAAACCTGTGATCTGGATGAAGTGGGTTGATGAGGCATTTAAGCCTTACGACCAGAGGTTTGAAGGTATTGTGGCCAGGGTGATACAACATGAATACGACCATATTGAAGGCATCCTGATGGTCGACCGGATTAACTCATTGAAACGGGTGCTGTTGAACAGGAAACTTAATGATATCTCCAAAGGCAACATTGACACATCATATAAAATGCTCTTCCCTCAACTTAAAAAACGAAAAAAGTTATAATCCAATGAAAGCAAACCTACTGATATTTCCTCTTCTGCTTTTCACAATGGTAGCTTGCGGCCCTTCGCGCGCAAAAGAGATTAACA